>JBEIGW010000359.1:0-2900 GCA_040381655.1 Deltaproteobacteria bacterium | reverse complement strand
GGTGTTGAATTATCAGACCATAATCATAAATGCAAAGGGTCTGTCGTGTCCATTATATGGCTTGTCGCCCCGAACGATACCTGGAGTTCCGAATTGTCGGACCTACTTGCGGGGCTATATGCAGTTCGTCGGATTGCCAGCTTACATAGCTTTAGTCGGATATTGCAGCTAGGTGAATCGCCAAAGGCAGATGAGTTTTTGTGCTTGATTCATTTGTCACCGCAGCACGAATTACCTGAAGTTCATGCCGTTCTTTCGCTGTGTTTAACCCGTATAAAAAACACGCAAGTTTGTATCTTTGGGGATTTGACTGATGCTCAGTGTCAAGTATTAGATGTTTTCCAAGTCCCGAGGTTATCTCAATCGCAAGATCCGAAACTAATAGGGAGGCATCTTCGCGGACTCTTCTCACGCAACCAGCGTCATCAAGCACCATGCGTAACGGAAAGCCTGATAAAAATCGGCGATATTGAGGTTGATCGTGACTTGGCGAAGCTGCGCGTCGCGGCGACTGGTCTCGAGGAGTCGCTTACCCCTAAAGAGTTAAGAATTTTATACGTCCTTGCAGTTGCGGCCAATAAAACAATTGCCAGAGATGAACTTATTAAGGCCGTTTGGCCAGGCGTTAGAGTGTCCACAAGCACAATAGATAGCCACATGTCGCGGCTAAGAAAAAAGATTGAACAAAGTTTCGAGTGTCGACTGGAAACTCATTATGGGAATGGCTGGAAAATTGTTGTGCGAAGCCAAGCGACGGATTAGCCAGTTGAGCGAATTGGTTTGGCTGGAAGTGGTGTTTCGGGATTTTTTTCCGCCTCTGGCGTCGGTTCGGGCCCCAGGTCAAATGCTGGAGAAACCGGCACTTCTGCCTGGACTCCCTCTTCAGGCCCGAGTGATAGGGTGAAACTTGGAAGATCGCTAGGCGGCGCTAAGTCAAGCACCGCCTCTTTTTCAATGACTAGTGACTCGATGGGTAGCGGTATTGATTTCACCGATGGTGGAGGAGGCGGAGCCGTAATGCTCACGACCGACTCATCAGTATTGAGTATAGGTAACGAAGGCGCAGTGGAGCCGGGCCCATCCGCGTCGGTAAAGGAATTTTCCTGCACCTTCCAGTGGCTACCGATCTCTGCAACAACGATCGTGACGTCGTCCGCGAGATTTTCAAAACCATAGCGCGCACCACCCTCGGACTTTAGTAACTCTTTAAGCGCATCGGCTGAGATAGCGCCCGCCTTTGAAGCAAGATCGATCAGAGATTTTCGTCCAAGCGGCTCACTTCCGTTGCGGGTATTTTCAATTAGCCCGTCTGTGAATAGGATGATTTTGTCGCTCGCAGCAATTTTAAGAGTCTTCTCTTTAAACTCGCTATCTGCTTCCACGCCCAATGGGTTGCCCTGGAGGGTCAAAGTGATCGGGAAAAGCCCGTCTTTATGTGTAGATCGTTTCGCTACAGCGCCTAAACGTGGATCGTCCTTACTTGTTGCCAGTACGAACGGGAAATTATGACCGGCATTCGAATAAGTCATTTTTCCGGTTTTAAAGTCAATAACTGCAACGAAAAACGTCATGCTTATCTTCCCGTCCACAGCGTCTAAGATTATTTTGTTGAGTCTCTTCAGAAGCCGTGATGGCGATGTATCGATCTCCGAGTCCTCAGTTAGGATCGTTTCTACTGATTTACAAACAGCAAAAGCAATAGCTGTTACAAGAGCTGCGGGAGCTCCGTGTCCCATGGCATCGGCAATAAAAACTAACTCGATGTCCTCGCTCACGGTGAAATGACCCCACAAATCACCCCCACATTCGGTAGCTGGTTGGTAGCTACCGGTGACGCTCAGAAAGTTTTTTGAGATTTCCTTCTTAGGAAAGAATGTGGATTGCACCATTTGGGCAGTTTCTAACTCTTTTTCAAACCGCGCTTTTTCAACCTCAGCGCTCATGAGAAACTGAATTTTTCCTGCCATGTGGTTTACGCTGTGGCTCAGAATAGCCACCTCGTCATTTGTGGTGGGTTGTAAACGAACAGCGAAATCACCACCTGCAATTCTCTTCGTTGCTGAAACGAGATTTTTAAGATTTTTTGTTATTGTACCGGCTGTTAAATAACTGGCCATTGCCGCAAGCAGAATCAGAAGCAAGCCCCAAAGGGCGGATGACATGTACAATTTTGAGACTGCTTGAAACGCAGCAGCCCGATCACGCTCAATGATCACAAAGAATGGCAAAGAGCCTGGTAGCTGAGCATAGCTTCCAATTTTCTCGTGATTTGAACCACTCGAGTAATTTGCTAAGAACCCGGATGGTGCCCGAAGCTCTAAAGCTTTTTTTACAATGTCATTGTTTCGCGCCGTCTTCTTTACGGCGATTTTATCCTCTTCCGTTGAGGCAAAAAAGAATCCTTTACCGTCAATAATGAAGCCAGAGGTGTTTCGACTTTGCGGCAAGCTTAGCTGAATGCGTGTCATGTCCGCCACCACTGCAATCATAGCGAACGTGCTGTCGTTACCGGGTATTGAAAGCTTAAGAGCCATAAGAATCGTGGGTGATTTCGCTTCTGGTGTTATATTGCGAATGACCCGGTCATCAGTAAAAAGTTTTGGATTACCCGCAGCTTCTTTCGCCAAGGCATCCATAGCGCCTTTGATGGCCTGTGACTTGGCGACCGCGTTAAGATTAGCAGCAGCGTCTTTTGCCGGTTGCTGTGCGTAGCGCAATAATTTCGCCTGGCCGTTGGTTATGACATAGAGGTTCGCGGCAAGAAGATCACGATCGGCTCGAAGAGCGGCGCTGAGACCGGTATCTGCGCTTATCTGTGGGCTGCTTTGTGCCGGTACACGGGATACAGTAACCGCAATCTGTGATAGACAGTTTTCGATGATATAAGAAAACTCGCGAGC
>JBEIGW010000358.1:0-2901 GCA_040381655.1 Deltaproteobacteria bacterium | reverse complement strand
GCTTGAGTTATTAATAATCACGACACCAGAAGGAAGGCCGGTAGTCGCATTACAAATACCAATTTTTAGGTCGGCGATGTCAGTGGCCAGGGCAGTCGTATGCGCATCCCAGTCTTTGTCAAACAGCGATCTGGCGTGTTTGATGATATCCTGTCGATCTGGGAGCAACGCCCCGGCTTCATCGAAGCTTTTTAATATTGCAGTTTTTTCAGACAAAAATGTCGAGGTATTAACGGGGTTGTTTGAGACGTGGATAAGGACTTGGGATTTGCGTGGGTCTCTCGTTTTTTCGCCAACGAGCAGACCTTCATTTACAGCCTTGTCTCGTGCTGGTTCGCTAAATTTACAAGAGGATAAGCAAAGACCAATAAGGCTTATGCTAACCAATGTATGACATGCAAACTTGCTCATAAGGAGTCCTCCCCCAGATCGTTTTCAATGGTGCTCATCATGGACATTATCGGCTCTCTTATAAAAAGAATTTAGAAAACATAAAAAAATCCAATAAAAACAGTTATTTAAATTTCAAATTAGGTGGATTTTGTTTAGTCGTGGCGTCGAGGGCGCTTTGCGTGCTGCCGTCCAAAGCTCCTATAGAGGAGAGCATGATAGAATATGGATCTGCCAAACGGGCAACGTAGCGGACGACTATCCGTTCAAGTTTTGGGCTGAGACTGCAGAGTCGCCCAGAGAGGTGAGATGCATGAAAGCATTAAGGATTATAGCGACGGCATTGGTTATGACGCTGTGCGGCTCCCCTGCGGCATGGGCAGTCACCATACTATGTCTTGGGGATTCATTGACGGAAGGTTATGGGGTTGCCAAAACTGAGGCATGGCCAGCGGTGGCGGAAAAACAGCTTCGCGACAAGAAGCTTGATGTGACGTTTGTCAATGCTGGCATTAGCGGCTCAACAACCGCTAGTGCTCAGTCGCGTTTGAAGTGGCATTTCAAATCGAAACAAAAGTTTGATTGGATGATTCTGGCGCTAGGAGCCAATGATGGGCTTCGCGGTCAAGATATTAAGGGTATCAAAAAAAACCTGTTAAGTGCCGTTGAGGCGGCTCGTAAAGCTGGTGTTAAAAAGGTGATTTTGGCTGGGATGCGGATTCCGACCAACTATGGTTCAGCTTACGCACGTGATTTTGAAAAAATATACCCGGACATATCAAAAGATATGAGTCTGCCACTTATTCCTTTTCTCTTGGATGGAGTTGCGGCTAAACCTGAGTTCAATCTGCCCGATGGGATTCATCCCAATGCACGCGGACATCAAATAGTTGCCGGATTGGTTGCAAAGTTCGTTGAGGATCACCTATGAATAAACACTCTACACGGGATTCCGGACGGTCACAGGATCGTCAGTCAATGATTCTGATGGGGCGCGAGCTGAGGAAGTCGTGGCCAGTTCCAGGCGGTCGGCTAGAGGTATTAAAGGGCCTGGATATTTCGCTAACTGCCGGCGAAACGTTGGCAATCATCGGACCAAGTGGCAGCGGAAAATCGACTCTTTTAAGTATTTTGGGCACTCTTGATCGTCCCACGTCTGGCGAGCTCCTTATTTGTCCCACCAAAACGGCGAGCATAGCAGATCATGACTTGGCTCGGTGGCGAGGACGATCTCTTGGTATTGTTTTTCAGCAATTTCATTTAATGCCGTCTCTGACGGCGGCAGAAAATGTAGCCTTGCCTCTCGAGATTGCAGGAGACGGCGATGCTTGGCAAAAGTCGATGGAGGCGTTAACTGAGGTTGGACTAAAGGAGCGCAGCAAGCACTTGCCGCGCGAATTAAGTGGCGGCGAGTGTCAGCGTGTGGCTATCGCCAGAGCTCTTGTAACGAGGCCGCAGTTGCTTCTTGCTGATGAACCAAGCGGCAGTCTTGATCCACACACTGGGGAGCAAATTGCGAGTTTGATCTTTGACTTAGCTGCGAAGCACCATATGGCCATGATTCTTGTGACACATAACATGGACCTCGCACGCAGGTGTGCTCGAGTTTTGAGAATGCATGATGGCCGCTTGGTCGAGTCTTAAGGGTTATTCGAGTGTCCAAATCATATTTAGTTAAGTTTTTTCGCATGGCGAGTTTAGTTGTAAAACTTTCGTTTCGTCAGCTGCGTTCCGAAAAATATTTTGCGATCGCTATGACCGTGAACATGGCGTTGGGCTTGATTGGCTATTTAACCGTAGACGGATTTAACAAGTCGTTTCTACGAGAGATAAGTGCCAGAACTAGGCAGATCGCGGGTGGTGACCTGGTTGTTTCGGCCAGGCGCCCATGGACTGAGAGGCAACTCGAGATTTTATCTGAAAAAATACCGCCCGGATCCACTCAGTCGGAAGAAGTGTCCATGGTCTCGATGATCTCTTTTGGTCAGAAGTCGAGACTTATTGATTTAAGATTTGTTAGTAACACGTACCCCCTCTACCAAGGCCTTGAATTGAAAGATAGAGGTCTAGTACCGGTTGGTAGTGGTCATGAATTAGCTGCGAACCAGGTTTGGATTTATAGTGAGTTACAAAGCCAGCTTGGTCTAGCCGTCGGAAGCCAGGTGCGGATTGGAGATGCAGAGTTTTTAGTTTCGGGTTTGATTGCAGATGATCCAAGTTCCGGGTCTGGAAGTTTTAGCTTTGCTCCGCGTGTCTATCTTCCCTTAGCAGCAGCACAGTCCACCAATCTTCTCGGGCTCGGTAGTCGATCCATGTATTTACTTCGATATAGGCTGCCAGTCGGTAGTGATGCTGAAGATCTTTCAGTTCAACTAAAAAAGGCATTTTCTGAGGCTTTTCCCGGCGAGGATATAAGGGCTAGATCACACGGCCAGTCAAGCCAAGAGACCCAGAGGCTCTATGCTTACCTAAACGACTACCTTTTGCTCATATCACTTGTGTCTCTATATC
>JBEIGW010000357.1:0-2910 GCA_040381655.1 Deltaproteobacteria bacterium | reverse complement strand
TGTCGACCCCGCAAAGGGCGGAAGGATGGCATCTCTATCTGCGTTATAAATATTTCCATCAGGATCACCCGCGACAGCGTAGGATCCCTTTACAGAGCTAACGCTAAGAGCAAAAGATTTTAATACAGGGTTATTTTGAACAAATTTAGCATTGGGCACGATGACATCAAGATTGACCTCTTTGTGCGTGGTAAGATCTACAGCAGCAGCTTGTGTCGACGTCGAGTCCGCAGCAAGGAGAAGCTTCGGCCCTACAGCCGCCCATTGGGAGTAAAAAACCTTCTTTCTCTGATTAATGTGACAGCTGTAACCCCAGCCAACTCCTTCGAGGGGTGGATTATATGCTCTTACGGTCTTTTCGTCACCGCGGGCCCCATCGATTTGCCGTAAAGGAATCTTGCTCAGATCATCCCACAGCGGGCTATAGGGGCGCGTATCCGCCATTGGAATTTCATAGTATCGACCGGCACCGAACGCGGCGATCATGAAGCGTTGATCATTTTTGAGATAGGAAGCAAGGCAGATTCGAATCCCATCTCTTTTTCTTGATGGGTCGGAAATATCTTTCTTCCCTGCAGCTGGAATAGGCCCTTCAGGCATGTTCTCGGGATCAATAAAGTATACGAAAGGATACTTTCCAATCAGAATGCCACCTTCCGTGACATAAGTACGAAGGCCTAAATCGTAAACGTATGAATCAACACCACTCCATTTCTTGTGCTGGAGAATTTTCTCTCCTTCAAGTTGCAGCCAGTGTGCCATGCCGGTTTGGGCGGTGAACTTTCCTGTGATTTGACCACCATGAACATTATAAGTTTGATTCGTTTTCGTCTTCGTGAAAAACTGATAAGTCAAATTACTATTGGTCGCACCATTAGAATGTTTGATCGCCCGATCAATGGTTATGGTTTTCGAATTGACATCGACACTAGATACTACGGCCCTTCCTGGACAAGGTGATTCACAAGCTATGCGAAGGCCCGGGCCGTCTATCATCATACCGGCTACGATCCCAGCCACATCCCCACCAGATAATTGGTTACTGTTGTGAGCTGAAGAAAAGCCCTTGCGTATTTTAATCTGGTGAGCAAAAAACTTATTGAGAACTATGATACGATTGCCTGTCACGGGATGGGGACTGCGGATCTCCGTGATTGTGGCGACACCAATACAATCTTTTGTTGTAGTCCCAGGATCCTCACATTCTTTGTCTAAACCGGGCCCTGAAATGGTCATTCCGGGGAGCAAAGAAGAAACACCGGGTGTTGTTGCCGGCACATCAAGCCAATGCTGTGAACTGTCGGAGGTTTGCCCAATTATACTTAAAATAAACGGCGCATTTATGCTTTTAATTCCCCCCTTAATCGTTAAGGTCTTCGCCGCCGCATCAATTGCAGTAATGGCGGCAATGGGATAGTCCGGACAGTCGGAAACTTCGGTACTCGGATCATCGCAGTCTGTGTCAATACCAGGACCAGACAGCTTCATTCCAACAGTCACTTGACCGACGTCATCAACCCTGACTTGCTGAGAGCCCTGCTCTGCGATAGCACTACTCCAGGTCTTTACGGCATTCTGCTGGCGTGTGACTACCCAAAGATTTAGTTTTTTTGTTGTCTCAATTGATTTTTCACCCGAGGCAACCACTCGCTGATCCCGTGCAGCTATTTTTGCGCCACCGCCAAATTTCGCTTTGTTGCAGGCCGAGAAAGCGGCTGCGAAAGCCAAACCGAGCATGAGATGGTTTATTTTTATCTTGGAAGCTAGAAACCCCACCACAGGAACCTCTCACTAAAAGTTATGGATAATTAACCGTGCACTATGGAAATCCGAATAAAGTCTGACCCAGTTAGTTTTCTCCTGAGAGTCGATGGTGACGGATGCGGCTGAATTCAAAAGAGCAGCAAACTCTTTTTCACAAATTATAATCGACTGCTCGATACGAGACTTTGCCTCTGAGAGATCATTGAGTGAATTCTCGCACTTTGATTTAGCGTTATAGTCGGTGATTTCTTTAAATGTGCGGGATACAGCTGTACTCTTGGCAGGCGCTTTTAGGGAAGCTCCGATAACAGAGATTTTTTCAAAAGGATTTTGTGGACCATCTGAAGCCGTGCTAGCGTGAGATTTTTTTTGCTCAAAACTGATGATTGTAAACTCAGGGACGATCAAATTTAAATTTGTTACTTTTTCTTGAAACGATAAAGGGATGGTCGACGACTTTTGACCCTCTACTGCAAATGTCACATCCCGCTGGTTTTTTCTGTCGAGGCCGCAGGAGAAACATAAAATCACCAATGTATAACAATAGAACTTTTGCCCTAAAATCATAGCCGTATCCCCAAAGTCTTTAAGTTGGTATCGGAGACCAGGCCGGGATCTTTAAGATCTCTCGACCATTGATTGATTAAATCAATAATTACGGATGCTTAAAGAGTGCCTGCCGTCTGATATTATTTGATCGCCAAAGGTTTCTAGTGTTGAGTAATCAGATCAAAGCTTAGACGTTAAAAACTTGATGGCCGCCCCCACTTCCTTGTCGTCAAACAAGAAAGTCGCCACGTGACCAAAGGTCACCTCCAAGTACTCCACATCAACACCCTCGCTTCGAAGTTTATCTACGAGGCGTCTCGACTGGTCCACTTCCACAACCCAGTCGTTCTTACCATGATAGAGAAACACTGGTGGCAAGCCTTTGCGCACATACGTCATGGGCGAGGCTGCTTTGTAGGTCTGAGGAATAACGCTCGGCGGCTGACCGAAAAACTTCTCGTAGTATTTATTGTAGCTGCCATCGGTCAAATCTGTTGGAGTTCCGCCCACTGCAAGGGCTTTGACCGTAAGTGCTGCCGGCAGCGTTGATAATGGTTCACTACCTGGAAGCTTAAAAATCTTGGCCGAAGGTGGCTT
>JBEIGW010000356.1:0-2960 GCA_040381655.1 Deltaproteobacteria bacterium | reverse complement strand
TTCCAGAAACTTCAAGAAACCAAAAATCACGCATGCACCTTTCAAAAAGCTCTAAGGGCTGATTGTGCTCGGCGCAAAAGCGGGTCTGTGTGAGTAAGTCACCTTTAAAAAACTAAAAATTTTTTGATTTATATCTGTAATTACGGCGATGTTTGCCCGCTGAGTTGCTGCCAGAAAAAAGATTAGCCAGGCGAAGTATCGACTCCAGAACTCCCATTAAGCTCGCAAAGTCTAAAAATCTTCCCAATAGGCGGGTTTCAGGTCAAAATATTAGATAGTTCATTTTTAAATTAACATTCCAGGAGGCGCCACCGCATGTCTTCGCTTCGCTCATCGAATTCAACAGGCGCTGACACAAGATCAAAGCTCTTACAAAAAGCAGCCGCCCTATCACAAACCGTTGGTTATGACGCTTTGAGCCTTCAGGAATTGGCCAATGAACTTGGAATTAGAAAAGCCAGCATATTCCATTATTTCTCAAGTAAGGATGAACTCGCGTGCGCCGTTATCGAAGCTGATATGAAATTATTTTCCAATTGGCGAGAAACCGTAGAGCACCTGTCAGCCCTTGATCGTCTGACGCGCTATTTTGATCACTACCGAAACTTGATCAACCACGGCCACGTCTGTCCGGGCGGCGCGTTTGCCGTTTCTTGGCCTCTCCTTCAAGGACGCGTTAAGGACTCACTGGTTAACATGCATAAGCAGCACATATTGTTCTTAGATGAACTTATACGCGATGGCATTAAAGATGAAACATTTAAACCCGTTGCGATCGCATCAGATATCGTAAAATCGATTCCAGATATGCTTCAGGGAGCTATTCAAGTGGGACGTGCTGGATCAAGCGTCATACCAATCAACAGAATCGAAAGACTCACTAAGGTGCTGCTAGGACTGTAATTTTTAATAGTCGGCTTTTCCTGATCCAGATAATAAAACAAACAGCTCCCAGCCACACAGGGCAAGGAAGGACGACTCATGAGACATTTACTGATAACGTCTGCCATTCTCGCCAGCCAAGGCGTTTGGGCTTGCAAAACGACCCGTTCGCAATCTGACACAAAACATACCATCGGTGATGTAAGTTGGGACGACGGTCGCTGGACATACTTAGACTTGGATCGAAACGGATTTATCCGCATGAATAATTCGACCTATCTAGACGAGTCACATGAGTTGTCGCAGATTTCTTCGGCATGGGTCGATCGACTTCACGCAGTAGTCGTAAAGAAATATCCCACCAAAATGGCTGGAATACCGCACCCAAAAATTATTGTAATGAAAAAATCTAGCCCGGATGCCTTTGCGGCAAAGCGTCGCACCGTCAGTTACAAACTCAAAATAAAGATGACAACTGATACAGTCGATGAAACGACTTTAAAAATGACGCAACCACTCTACCTCAGTAGCAATGGAAATCTGGCACACAACATCTTCCCACCAGAGGTCAGCATTCCAGTGGACGACCCTGCAGATTACAGCCGGTGGTTTTCAAAAATCCATACCCCTTGCACGGTAGAAAAAACATCATCGAGCCAAGTCACATGGGCTTACGGTAAAGACTGTCAGCGAGAATCATATTTAACATCATCCCAATGGAGTCCAGAGTTTGTTACACAAGCCGCGCCCAACTGGCTTATTGTCACGTCAGGACTTTTCAAAATACTTCCAACAGAGGAAAGTTTTGCTGCAATCTTAGCTCATGAGCTGGCACACTACTATCGTGCCCACGTCGTAAAAGACACGAAGCACTACAATCACTGCTACATGCTCAATGATCCAGATCACAAGCCAGTTGAACGAGAAGAACTCAAGAATCTTTGTCGAGACTTGAAAGCTGGCAGAGGCCGCGGCGGCATGGATCCCGCTATAGCAGCCGCGCAGGTTGGTCTAGGGGTTTATACTATCGAAGAAGAGGCCGACGAGCTGGCATTAGAAATTTTATCGCTAGCCAAAATCGATCCCATCAAAGCTACGGACGCGTGGTTTGCTCTTTTTGAGCACGCAGATCAAAACGTCACTCAGATGGAGGTTCCTTTTGCTCGATGCCGAGAACTCTTCAAAAACAACTGGCGTGATAATAACGGCAATTCAGTGGCCATTCCAATTGGCGACTACCAGGATACCCATCACAGCTGGTGCTTCCGAGTATTCAACACCACTAATGAAATCATGACGCATAATTACTCGGTTGACGCTCCACTTCGCCTGGAGCCAACTAACTGGCGCCGAATTCAAACCAGAGCGGAAAACCCGTAGTGAACGCGACCGGTTCACAGTCAATGAGTCTCCCAAAATGCCGCCATATCGTCTGCAATCGGCGCATCAATGCGGCAACGAACACCACTTTCAGGATGGGTAAAGTCCAAGGCTGCGGCGTGGAGACAGCATCGGCGAAATCCCGTCTGACTTATGCAGAACTCGGTAGTCTTCTTGGTTTCCCAATAATCTAAAAAAACGTCTTCATTCGGGTGATAGAGCTTATCTCCGATAATCCAGTGGCCCGAGTACGCCGCATGAATTCGAATCTGATTAGTCCGTCCTGTTTTCGGGAACGCCCGAAGCAAAGCCATGGGCCCTGGAGATCCTTGCTTTGTCTCTTCAACAACAAATTCGGTCTGAGCCGACAGACCACCATCAACGACCCATTTCTTTATTCTAATTTTACTAGACGCTAAATCCCCCAGTGGAGCATCAACCGTCCATCGATCAGCACCAGGTATCCCGGAAACAATCAGTCGATATTCTTTTTGGATTTTCTTTGCTTCAAAATCATCGGCCAGCTGCTGCCGCACATGATGCGTCGCACCGCACAATACGATTCCACTGGTCTCCCTATCAAGCCTGTGGAAGTCAGACCACTCGAGTCCAACTCTCTCTAGCAAAATATGATCAAACTTGTGATTTCGATAAGCACCATTTTCAAGAATAGTCAAATTACCAGGCTTATGAAAGTC
>JBEIGW010000355.1:0-2964 GCA_040381655.1 Deltaproteobacteria bacterium | reverse complement strand
GCCTGAGGTGCGCGGTCCACCCCGACTACGCCGGGGTTGGGGTACCGGGGGTATTACACAACTGCTGGGGACGCCAGCAGGCCTCCATCACCATGTCTTTACCGCGTTCTGAAATGACTCCGTTGATCCGATTGAGAGCCTGTTCCGAAAATCGCTTGCGGAAATGTACCATTATCGATAGGTAGAACTGTGCCTTGCTGGAATATCCGGAAAAGCCAAGGAAAACTGGATGAACGCATTTTCTCGGATCTGCTCGACGGGCTCCTCAATGGTCAGGCCAAGCCGCTTCTCGATAAACAGCGTTCCAAACGCCAGCCTCACTGGTTGTGCAGGGGCGCCAGTCGTGGGGTTGAACTGAGGCATATGCTTCTTACAGCGCTTCTCATGGCATCAGAGTCGAGAAGAGCACCCAGCGGTCCGAGTCCAGCGTACCGCCAAAAGGCACTTAGAACTCATCGATTGGGACTGGCCGTTATGGTGTATTCGGTACATTTGAGGTGTTCAGAGGTTGCAGTAATCGCCAATCGCCCTGATTGAGCCAAGTTTATCGGCTCTCGATCACTGAAACAACTTGCGTAGCAGTCGATCTTACTTGTTCAGGAGTCCCTAGTTCCAGATATCTCGATTCAAAACAACGCCCTAAACTATGGACGTAAAATAAGATCAGTATCAATCAAAATACCGATCTATATATGTGGCCAAACCCAGATCCTACCATTAGAGAGTTGCGTTGATAAGATCTAGTGAAGTAAAATCATGGATAAAGCAAAGCGAATTCAAGTTGGCCATTAAGTGTGTATTCGTACTCACACTATCGGGACAAAAGGTCTTAACACCTAATAGTTTACACTCAAAAGGATAGCGGCCCGAGACGGCTGAATTGATTAGCTTTGCTAATGGGTCAATGCGCACCGTTCAGGTCCCTGCTAAAATAGTAAGATGGGGTTGAATGAAATCCGGCAGTTCAATCTTCCTTCCAAATATCACCAAAGCCGGTCGCACGAATTCCCAATCAGCACAATGCCAAGTTCTCTACATTTTGAAGAGTCCTACGATTACATTGTCGTCGGTGCAGGTGCGGCAGGTTGTGTCGTCGCAAATAGGTTAAGCGCTGATCCAAATGTCAAAGTTCTACTATTAGAGGCAGGTGATGCTGATATTGATCCAGCCATTAAAGAGACCGCAGTCACTAAATTGTTTACACTCTGGAAGCCTGAATTAAGCTGGGGCTTGGAGACGGAGCCTGAGCCCTACTGCAAAGATATCAAAAAACCATTAATCCAGGGCAGGGTTCTTGGTGGAGGGTCAACTCTGAATGGCCGTATTTTCGTTCGCGGTCATAAGCGTGATTATGACAATTGGGCACATTTAGGCAATGAGGGTTGGTCCTATAATGACGTCCTGCCCTATTTTAAAAAGCTTGAAGATTTCGAAGGTGGCTCCTCAGAAAAGAGAGGTGCAGGTGGACCTATTCATATTGCCAAGCTGAAAGATCCTTCGCCAACAGCCCTGGCATGGATTGAAGCCTCCAAGGAACAAGGCTATGGTGGTTCGACTGATTACGATTACAACAGTGATGAACAAGGTGGTACAGCAACCTTAACTCAGTCCGCCACGACCATCGATGGACGACGGAACAGCACAGCTGTTGGATATATTCATCCAATTATGGATAGGCCAAACTTTACCCTAAGGACAAAGGCTGAATGCACAAAACTAATCCTTGATGGAACAACTGTTATCGGCGTAGAATATGCTATAAATTTGGAACGATTAGGTTCCAAAATCAATGGTACGCCGGAGTTTCACTCCGTCAAAGTTAATAAAGAAGTCGTTCTAAGTGCCGGTCCCTACCAATCCCCAAAAATCCTGATGCTATCGGGAATTGGTCCAAAGGAGCATTTGGCTGAGCATAACATTAGTGTTGTCAAAGATCTGCCAGGAGTCGGTCAAAATCTCCAAGATCACATTGTCGGCCGGATGGCTTGGAAATTTAAAAAAGGTGTCGATCTAAGAGCTCAAAATGTGCCTTCGATTATTAGTGAAAATATGCACTTTACCTATTCACGTCCTGAACTTGAAGGAGTCGCTTCACCAGATATCCAGTTCTGTGTGGGCGGCTTTATGTTCCCTGACGTTTCACCCGATCCTGGCTTTACCGTTGTTCCTGCAAATGTTCAAGCACTCGGTAGCGGCTGTGTTACCCTAAACTCCACCAACCCATTTGATGCTCCTAAAGTAATCCACAATTATTTTGAGAGTGAACGCGACCTAGATACTCTCGTGACAGCGTTAAGATTGGCGCGTGCAATTGTTGAATCGCCAGCATTTGATCACCTTCGCGGCGAAGAAGTAATCCCAGGTTCTGAAAAGCAAGACGACGAAAGTCTCAAAGAATATCTGAGAGATACCGCTTTTACCCAGTGGCATCCATCTTGCAGCTGCAAAATGGGCTACGATAAAATGTCTGTTGTAAGTCCTAAATTAAAAGTACATGGCATTAACTCCCTAAGAGTTATTGATGCTTCCATCATGCCATTCGTCGTTAACTGTAATCTCAACGCCACTTGTATTATGATTGGTGAAAAAGGAGCAGACCTCGTTCTTGCAGATCAGTAAAAAGCAGGCCAATCTCGATGCGCATCGCCCATGGATAATATTTAAATGTAAATGACTGAGTATCTCTTATCAAAGCAATCTGATCAAGCTCAGTTAAACTTCCATTCACGAGAGATTCAATCTCAATACGTTAAAAATCTACCCTGTTTTACCCAATTGCAAGCTTTCCAGTGATCATTTCATGCACTGTCAACGGCCACAAACAATCAGCTGATATTCAACCACAAACATTGTTAGTTGATTTTTTGCGTGATAATCTAGGCTTGACTGGTACCAAGAACCCACTTGATTACGGTCAAACTGGGGCATGTACAATCCTGCTAAATGGCAACGCTGTGAAAAGTT
>JBEIGW010000354.1:0-2971 GCA_040381655.1 Deltaproteobacteria bacterium | reverse complement strand
TCATTCCCATTGTAGTGACCTCCTGTCATTGGGTTTGAAACACACAGACCACATCATGTGATCTACGTTGGCTATCGACACGTGGTGAAAAACATTTAGCCCGGCTTGAGAGTAAACTCACAACCAACTGATTTCTTTGGTTTTTTATTTTCAATGCTGTCGGCACTACTTGCCCATCAGCAATATCTAGCCATCGATTTCATCGGGAGGCCTCTGCAACCATGTGCACAAACCTCTCAAGTACATGACGCCCATCCAACAATGATAACTCAGTTTTATCGCTAAGCATCTCATGCCCCATGAGAAATAAACGAGTTGCCTCAGGGTGACACTGAAAACCATAAACAGGTTGATACTTGTGTTGCATTGCCTCAACCGGCACTTCTGCAGATGTGGCCAAAACTTCAAAATCTTTTGGTAATTCAGTCACCATCTCACTGTGCGTCACGATGACATCCCGCTCACCGACGCTCCAAATGGAGTTATTCATAATATTGATTCGACGCACACCTTTCAGTTTTTCCTTCGATTCCCTGACGTATCCGACCTGCCCACCAAACATGTAAGCGAGCATCTGCAGACCATAACAGCAACCAAGCACGGGAATTCCTCGAGCGACAACCGTTGTGACGAAGGCCTCTAAAGGCCTTTGCCAGGGTAAATTGTCATAAACACTTGCGGCACTGCCCAGGATAATTACGCCGGCCACTGCCGACAAATTATCTGGCAGCGTAGAAAATCCAAACATCGCTGGAAGATGATACGTGCAACGAATTGGAGACAAAACAGAGATTAGATTAAACGTGTCAATCTCTGGAGTGTGAACACCAGGATCAATGACCACCAATACTCGGCTTTCAGAATTTTGAGAGCTCATTTATGCGCTGGATAGGGATCTTTAAAATCACATTCCCGCACCAAATTACGGCTTAGCGATGTGGTGCGAACTAGATTCTCGTCTCGCGCCAGCTTCACAGACGGGTGATTTTCAGCGGCGAAAATGGTGTGATCGCAGTGAGGGCACTTAACCTCGACATGAGTCTTCAGAGGAGCCTCACTGTCATACGTAATGTGGAACCGTCTCGAGCAGGCAGTATTATCGACCACTAGTTTTTCGTAACTCATAGTTTTAGACACCCCCACTGTTCTTCGTATCCGAAACGCTACCACGAAGACGGCCTTGCTTCAAATCGAAATTCACCGGGTACACAAAGGCAAGATCGTGATTTGGCTTGAAACTTTATCAAAATGCCGCGATTCTCGTCGTATCAGTCAGATCGTTATTGTGTCTACAAACGAGGAGACGACCATGGCGGAAACCATCTTCGATAAAATTCTTAGACGGGAGATTCCTGCAAGCATCGTCTACGAAGACGACGATATTTTGGCTTTCCATGATATTTCACCGCAAGCCAAACAACATATTCTCGTCATCCCTAAAAAAAAGGCTAGAAATCTTGCTGAACTTCGACAATGGGACAGCAGGGACGTCGGCGTGTTTTTCCAAAAAGTAGCTCTGGTGGCTGAAAAAGCCGGCTTGAACCAATCAGGCTACCGCACCGTTCTAAATACCGGCCGCGACGGCGGACAATCGGTCGACTATATTCATGCACACATTTTAGGCGGAGAGCAACTCAGTGGCCATTTCAGCTGATGATGCACCACCTCGAGGCTTACTGAGCCTGGACTTGACCCAGGCTGTAGCGTTGCGGCCAAACAACTTCACGGCCCTCAGCCGAACTCCCTGGGCGGGTAAGGCTTTAGCCAATGGCATCAAAAAGCGTCATGCAACGGATAGCGATCAGCCTATAGGAGAATCGTGGGAACTAAGCTGCGACCCAGAAGCTCCATCAAAACTTCTGCAGGTCTCCGATGCGACGCTAGCGGATCTGATCGCCTGTCGCACATCCGAGTGTCTTTCAGGTAATTTAGTAGCTGCAGGGCGTACAACCTGCGAAATTTTGGTTAAGTTAATTAACCCTGCATCACCCTTATCGCTTCAAATTCACCCCTCCGATGACAATAAACGTCTAAAGCCTACCGAGTGTGGAAAGCCGGAAAGCTGGTTGGTTCTGAGCTGTGACGAGGGTTCTGGCTTATATATTGGTTTTAGCAGGCATATAGAGAAGACAGACATTCAGCGTCTACTTGAGACTAATCAGTTCAGCGCAGACCTTCTACAGTTTGTACCGGTCAAGCCCGGTGATTTTTTTGAGATAGAGCCACATGTACCTCATGCCATTGGGCCGGGCGTCGTACTTCTTGAACCCCAGCGTGTCATCGCAGGAAAGAGCGGAAAGACCTGGCGGATGTGGGACTGGAACCGCAAATATAACGCTGCGGGCCAAGAAGACCTAGCGTCAGGTCGCCCCCGTCAGCTCCACATCAACGAGGCTGTGTCCTTGTTAACACCCGAATCACAATTTGGTACGACGTATGCTGACACCTTAAAAAGGTCGCCGACAACGCTCAACCCACAACCCGGCGTCTCGGCGACAATCTACCCCCCAAACCCATGGTATCAGGTCATCATGCTTGACCTCGCTCCCTCAGCTTCCGTTAAATTAAGCACGAAAGCCTGCTTCGCCGGTTGCGTGGTTCTAGAGGGAGCCGCATTTTCTGCCGGTCAGCTTGGCCGAAAAGTACAAATGCAAACCGGGGACAATGTCTTCATCCCGGCAGCCGCTCTGCCAAACACCTTATCAACCGAGGGCGCACCAGCCCGTATTGCTTTGGTTATCCCGGCCGGCATAGGTGTTCCCGCCCATAACGGAGTTATCTTTCAGTAGATGACAGGGTCTGTATTACTAACATTGAACGTGGTAATCTTGCTGTTATTGAAATTTTGATGAAGGAGAACATGAACCATGGTGCCCTTTCGCATTTATGACAAAGCCGCCAGAGAGATGTGGATAGTGCTTAACTACCACAGTAAAGAGGATGCATACCTCCTTGCCCGTGAGGACGATAG
>JBEIGW010000353.1:0-2974 GCA_040381655.1 Deltaproteobacteria bacterium | reverse complement strand
TTCTGGCCCCCCTAATCTGTTGATTTCGATGAGGTGAGCATAGTGGGTACGGGACGATATCTCTGGTTAATTAATACGGGACGATATTGCTGGTTAATTTGACGTTGCAAGGATTCGCCCCATTTCAAAATATGTCGCTAATCAATGGCAATATCTGAACATTTAGCCTTAACTTAAAGAAAACAGACACTCCGGCCGATAATACAAGACTTCTTTAGAGGGCTTTATATCCATGACACCACGTTGCATCAGCACGATTGGATTATCTGTTGTAGCTCTCGCGAGCTGTTACCCGTCTCAGGACGGGTCAAAAGTAAAATCGCGGAGCTCTGATGTTTTTGTCGCACTGGGTGACACATCGAAGCCCTCCGAGAAGACCATCATGGTATCGTTTCCGACGAAAATAGACGCTGATATTTGCGTTGTGCAACGCGGCGAATCCTGTGCCTCTCCATCCAAAAAAGTACCTCTTGAAAAACCTCTGGAGTCTCAAGGACGGTTTATCTACCAGGCCAAGCTAACTGGACATCTTTCTACATTTAGTGACTACGTAGTGCTCAACAGGGCCAGTGGTACATCGGCGCTCAAATTCAGGCTAAAAAATCCTACATCGGGCCTATCAGCTGACACGTCTCTCGCATTATTTTCAAAAGATATTATGAATGAAGAGCTGATGTTTATCACTCAAGACAAATTTGCCGGACGCCTCGATGGCACAAAAGAAAACGAGCTGATCGCAGATTTTTTAATTGGTGAACTGAAACGTTATGACATCAAACCAGCGTTTGGTGATTATCGGCAAAATTTTAAAGTTACGGTGGGACCTACTCAGGGCAAAACCTCAAGTAACATCATTGGACTTATTGAAGGATCGGATCCGACATTAAAAAATGAGTATGTCGTGATTGGAGCACACATGGACCATGCAGGAACGACTTCCAGAGGCTACACTTGTAGTAGCGGACCTGGCAATGACGGGATTTGTAATGGAGCCGACGATAACGGTTCAGGTGCCGTGGCTCTACTAAGCATCGCGCGGTCCCTATCGGCTGCTCGTCAAAGTTTGAAACGATCTGTTCTAGTTATGTGGTTTTCAGGTGAGGAAGAAGGCCTGTTAGGCTCTAGGCACTACGTAGCAAATCCTGCTGTGCCACTTGGAAAACATGTCTTCATGATCAATTTGGACATGATCGGTTACGCAAAGACCTTCGGTAATGCCATCGCAGCGATAGGTACGAGCACCTCAAAGTGGGGAGATACCACCGCCAAGACATTGGGCCAAAAATATCCTTCACACAAGCTCAAGTTTACCAGTAAAGTTGAGGGCGGTAGCGATCACGCGTCATTTATGAACAAAGGAATCCCTGGGATTTTCTTCCACACTGGAGTTTCAAATAACCCGCATTACCACAAAACATCCGACCACGCTGACCTGATTGATTTTGACGGCATGCTGGTTGCGGCAAAACTTGCCTTTGAAACCGTCGTCAGTGCAAGTTCAACCAGTGAGTTGGCAGCACGCAACGGTCTAAGCCTGGCAGACAGTGACAAATTTGTTTCGGACGCGGATGCGACTAAAGGGTGCCATTACTTGATGGATTATAAGTATATCGACTGAGATTCGGTTAACTAGCCTGCTGAAGAAAATGCTCAACCGCTTTTTCAAAGGCTTCTGGTGCGTCAGTGATACGAATCCCAAACATATCTTTGCGATTCTGGTTTGCCTCATCACAGACGGACCTTATAACAACGCCTGTCATTCGAATCTCTTCTTTTACTGTCTTGCCATCTGGATAAAACACCATCTCAAGTAGCGTTTTTGTTTGGAACGGCGCGACTATTTTTGGATCCTCAACCTTCACGAGCATTCCGGAGACCGAAACGTCCTTCGCAACGACATTGATGAAGTGCTTTGTACCAAAAGTCTTCATTCCGACCTTCCACCCACCCCTAGCCCTTGGGGCCGCGACGTCCGAGTCTAACGCAATGACCTTATTTATGGTCTGTCTCATAAGTCCTCCAAGCAAGTAACGCCTCGTACGACGAGGATTTCAGGTTAGCGGTCGAGCTTGGGCAAAGCTTGAGGCATTTTCTATTTTTATCAATAAAAACAAATATTTAAATAAAAACGCAAGACCCATAAAAACAGCTTATATTAACTAATTTAATGAAATCAGCTAACTGGCTGGCCAATTCTATCATTTTTAATAAAAAGGTGTTAGAAGCTCTCACACAACAATAGACTTCATGGGAGATACCCTTATGACACGAAATGTTCTAACACTTGCCCTGGTGACAATTTCATCACTTTTCATGTCCTGTAGCCACGACGTCCATCAAGCCGGCTCGAAACTGAGCGCCACCCACCGCAAAGTTATCCCGCTGAAGGCTGGTGAGTACCTGATCAAAATTGAAAAACAAGAGCGCTGCACGCCGCGTGAGTTCAGCGTGTCTCAAAATTGGCAGTACCCGGAACCAACTGAAGCTGTCAATCCAGTCATTGAATTGTTTGACGCTCAAAAAACAAATGACAACTGGATTCGATCTGCGGTTTGCGTTGAAGGCAAGAGCTACGGTTGGACCGTCGTGACGTTGCCTAGTGACGGAGCCATTACGGCAGACTGGGGACCAGTCTCAATAGCTTCTGTCGAGATGATCGAAACAAAACAGGTTAAGACAACGTCGAATCAAATTAATTTGGAATCAAACGCCGCCTACGTTGTCGATATCGAACTCCCGACCACGTGTTCGAATAAAACGGTTACAATGAACGGTTACTACGAGTACGGAGAGGCCGCAGGTAATCCAGCAGGTCTTGATAAGAAAATCTTCACCTCTGTGACTCCCGTTACCGACAACCTATTTCACCGCGCTATTTGTAAGTCCCCTGCCGTTCAGACGGCTCACGAATTCATTCAAACCTCCAAACGACCGATGCAGATTACGGTCGGAGGCGACATAGTCGGTTTAAGCA
>JBEIGW010000352.1:0-2976 GCA_040381655.1 Deltaproteobacteria bacterium | reverse complement strand
TCTTCGCGAAGTTTTACAGCTAACTGGGTGACTGTAGAGGGAAGTCGATGGCGAAGAATACGGGCGAATTCTTGCTCGATGGCGGTATTTTTCAGTGCCACGGTGTGTACTGGGAATACCGACCCTTTGGGGGATATATAATCCCAGCGAGCATCCTTGGCCTCACCTCGAGCCCTGCTTTTAAGGGTCCAACGCTCACCGTTTTCAAATTCGCTATATTGAACCATCTGACTACCAACGGGGATAATCAGGGCGTGGTCTAGAGTGTTAGCCAGGGTTTGTTTGATGAGGTTTTTTAAGGGGCTGAAATCAAAGACGAAACCATTGTTGTCCAGGGTTCCAGTCAACCAAACGTCCACATACCAGCTGTTTCCGACAATTCCCAGGCTTGGGTCAAAGACGGCGCTATCGATTTTACCGACGTCTCGCACAAAAAGTGTGCTTGTTTGGGCGTTGGATGGTTCATCGACCCTTTGATCGTTTCCAGCAGGATTTGTTGAGGAATTCTGTCCGTACATTTGAAAGATTGCCTTGTCTCTGCTATGTCATTGTCTCCCAAAGTTTTTTTGCCCCTCATGAAGGCCTAAAGTTTTGGGTTGTGGCCCGTTGATATACAGCGGCTTATCAAATGATTCAAGCCCAACTAAGTGAGAGTTTAGATAGTTATGAGCTATTTTAAAGAGGTCCGGGTTCGTATTGCACCGTCTCCCACGGGAGACCCCCATGTTGGAACGGCGTATGTGGCGCTTTTTAACTATGTTTTTGCCAAGAAAAACCAGGGTAAATTCCTGCTTCGTATTGAAGACACCGACCAGGTCAGGGCTAAGTCGAGCTCAGAGGCTATGATTATGCAGAGCCTCCGCTGGCTGGGGCTTACCTGGGACGAGGGCCCAGATAAGCCTGGGCCTTGCGGGCCATACCGCCAAAGTGAGCGAACTGCGATTTACCGCGAGCACACGGATATGCTGATCAAATCCGGGCACGCCTACCGCTGTTTTTGTACCGCAGAGCGCCTAGAAGAGGTCCGGGCTAAGCAACGAGAGGCTGGGGTGACCACGGCCTATGACCGCCATTGTAGGGGGCTCTCGGCCGCCGACGTGGAAGCTAATGTGCGAAAGCAGCTACCACATGTCGTCCGCCTTAAAATGCCGGTTTCAGGTGTGACGAGCTTCACCGACGAAATCCGTGGACTGGTTGAAATCGAAAATACTCGCATGGACGATCAAGTGCTTCTTAAGAGTGATGGGTATCCGACCTATCATCTCGCCAATGTGGTGGATGATCATCTCATGAAAATCTCTCACGTCATTCGTGCTGAGGAGTGGATTAACTCGACTCCGAAGCACGTCGTGCTCTACGAGGCCTTCGGGTGGGAGAAACCAAAGTTTGCTCATCTTCCGTTACTTAGGAATGCTGACAAATCAAAAATATCCAAACGTAAAAACCCCGTGGCTTTGACCTACTATCAGCGTGCTGGAGTTTTACCAGAAGCCCTAGTCAATTTCCTGGCCAACATGGGCTGGAGCTTTGGCAATGACGTTGAGTTTTTTACCGTGGATGACATGGTGAAAAAGTTTGAGTTTAAAAACATTCACCTCGGAGGTCCCGTCTTTGATACGGTCAAGCTGACTTGGATGAATCAGCATTATATGCACAAGATGACGGAAGATCGTTTTGTTGATTACGTTAGGAATGAGATTTTCTCTGATAGTTACCTTCGTCAGATGAAGCCCTACGTTTTGGAGCGGATGAGTCGCTTCGAGCAGTTTGTCGATAATAATTTCTTTTTCTTCAATGGAGCTCTTGATTACGCAGGGCTTGAAATCATTCCTAAGGGTAAAACACCTCAGGAGATTTCTACGATGCTGACGGGACTGGTTGAGAAGCTTGATGATCTTTATGAGTGGGAACATGAGAGGCTTAAAGCTGTCACAGAAGCCTACAAAGATGAGATCGGGTGGAAGCCTAAAGATATTTTCATGACGTTGCGACTTGCTGTGACCGGCCGTAAAGACTCGCCGCCTCTGTTTGAAACTATGGGTGTGATTGGCCGCGAGATGGTTCGCTTCCGATTGCGAGACTGTGCTCAGAAGATTTTGGCGTTTCCCGGCAGCTGATATCTCAATGTCTTTTTCTGGAAGAGGCCTCCTGTCTGAAATAATTGTGCAAAGCATATTCGAAGAGTTGCGCTCTTTTTATTTATTTTTCTAGGGCCGAGCCAGCCTCCGCGTTTTAATAACGGGAGTTTTTTCAGACTTGAATGCGGAGATGGGTTGGAGAGTCCAAGATTTTTCACTGAGGAGCATCGAACTCATTTCCTTGGAACGTCAAATACTACTAAAGGTTCGCAAATAAATGACCACAAGGTCCGGTCAATAATATCGTTAAAATAGTTTTCAATAAAATGCTTTAGTATTCCAGGCGGCTTGGATCTCGTTAGCTCGAAAAATGGATCGCCAGACCTAGCGGGCAATTTCTTATCCCAATACGCAATGGAGGTGAATATGCTGAGAATAATATCGGGAGCAAAAATTTTTTTGATTGCGGTATTGTTTCACGATCGTCTAATTGTAATATATTAGCAAAGGAGCGTTCGTGGCGAAGCACCATAAGATTGGACTAGCAACGGTTTGCCTTCACATCATTGCCGCAGTGTACGTTATGGGAGGATTGCTAGTAATTTATTTTTTTGTGTACTACGGCGAAAACGACCTGCGCCCTGGACTTCTGTTGCAGTTAAGGCTGGAGACGGTTTTTGCTTCGTTGGTATGTTTTGGCCTGGCTGCTCTTGTTGAGTTCGTGATTCATGGCCTACGCCGTCGTAAATTTTGGGCGTGGGTCGCCGGGCTGTGCATTTTCGGACTTTTTTTGCCTACGTATTTTTTTCCCCTAGGTGCCCTGGGGCTCTGGGGATTGCTAGATAACGGATCCCGGGCAGAGTTTGGCGTTCAAAAAAAATCCTAGTGGGCTCTGACG
>JBEIGW010000351.1:0-2982 GCA_040381655.1 Deltaproteobacteria bacterium | reverse complement strand
GCGGGCATTCAAGCGGGCACGTTCACCCACATCTAAATTCGTCCAATCGTCGTGCTTAACGCAGACTGCGGCGGGCCCATAGGTCTCGGTCAGTCCATAAACATGGGTGATATCAAACCCCATTTTTACCATCCCTTCAATCATCGCCGCGGGTGGTGCTGCGCCGGCTACCATGGCATTCACACGGTGGTTGATACCTTCTTTTAATACAGGCGGGGAGTTAATCAGCATGCCATGCACAATCGGTGCCCCGCAGTAGTGGGTGACCTTGTGCGTGCGAATAGCATCAAAAATAGTCTGTGCATCGACTTTACGAAGGCATACGTTCACGCCTGCGCGCGAGGCAATGGTCCAGGGGAAGCACCAGCCGTTGCAATGGAACATCGGCAGCGTCCATAGGTATACCGGATGCTTAGGCATATCCCATTCCAAAATATTGGAAATAGCATTGGTATACGCACCCCGATGGGAGTAAACCACCCCTTTGGGATTGCCCGTGGTGCCCGAGGTGTAGTTTAAGCAGATGGAGTCCCACTCATCGGAGGGCAGGCTCCAGGCAAAGTCTGCATTACCCATTGCGATAAATGCGGTGTATTCCAATTGGCCAAGACGCTCACCGAAGCCTGTGTAGAGCGGATCATCGACGTCGATCACTGTAGGCAGTGCCTTACCACTTTGACCCATCATGGCCAGAGCCGCCTTCATGACCGGAGAAAACTCCTTATCTACGATCAACGCCTTGGCTTCACTATGTTCAAGCATGAATGCAACCGCCGAGGGATCTAGGCGCGTGTTAAGCGAGCACAGCACCGCACCCAACATTGGCACCCCAAAATGGCACTCCACCATGGGCGGGGTGTTGGGCAGCATCACGGCCACGGTGTCAAAACGCTTGATCCCTATTTGAGCTAAGGCCGACGCCAACTGCCGGCAGCGCCGATACGTCTCCTTCCAAGTGCTCTTTAAACTGCCATGAATGACTGCAGCTTTCTCCGGGTATACCGCCGCGGCACGCTCGATAAAACTTAATGGGGATTGGGGGACGTAGTTAGCAGGATTTTTATCTAAACTCTGCTCATAAATGCTAGCCATATTCTCCTCCCAGTGATGCTGGTCATACTGGCGCTGTTATCGGATTAGCAATTGCCTAGTGAAAGTTTACGCTTAAACTACAGGAATTTTTTAGACAGCCTTCACGATCTAAATCCCCAACCAAATTACTCGGTTATGCAGATCTGCCCAACTGAGCCGCCCGCCGATGGCGGCATTAACGATAAGAGATAATTTGGCGGGGGCTGTTAGAGGCCTATAAACAACAGCGTAAGTGTCTCTCTTGCGCAGGTATCTGCTTTAATTGAAACAGCACGCACATCCTGATCGTCTGGAACAAACAGCTGATCTGCATTCTCACGAAAATTTTCATTGAGCAAAAACGGCATTCCGAATTGATACTTAAGTGAGTTGCTATTAGTGAACATACGGGCTTACGGAAGTGCTTAGCCGGAGTTAAAAGTGCTTCTCCTACCACATTAGCAAAACCGGAGCACCTTGAAAAAGTGGCCTCTGCGGAGGTGCTTTCAAAGACATCCTGACTCGGCAAGAGCTAACGGGTTTTTTAGTCCCCTTGTTCGTCAAGACAAGGCGGTGGAGTTTAAAGGCTTTCGGCATGAGTCCTGCGTGTGCTGGGGCGGTAAGCAATCAGACAGGGAAATTGTGTACTGCAGCAAATAGGAGTGGTCAATAAATCAAAGATAGTTTTCTGAAATTTGGTAAAACCAGGAGCCATAAAAGGGGCGCGCGCTTCTGTAATAATAGGCTTAGATTTTGCACATAACTCCACGAAGGGAGACCTAATTAATGGCCCAGCTATCCAAAAGAATTTGCGTTTTAGTCCTTGGTTCTAGTCTGCTTGTTGGATACGGCTCGATAGGTCTTGCCGCCAAGCAGAAGTCCAAACCACCAGAAGTTTCTGTTACTCAGGGTTTCTCGCAGGACAGACTTCGTCGTATTGCCCCAGTCATGCAGGATCAAATTAACAAAAATATGTTCCCCGGGGCGGTAACCTTGGTGGCGCGTAATGGTCAGATCGTTCATTTTGAGGCCACTGGTTATCTTGATGCTCAAAAGAAAATTTCGATACAGAAAGATTCTATTTTTCGCCTGGCATCCATGACAAAGCCGATCGTAACTGTAGCGGCGATGATGTTAGTCGAGCAAGGAAAGCTCAAACTAAACGACCCCATCACGACTTGGCTGCCTGAATTAAAGGATTTGAAAGTCGAAACCGCTGCCGGTGACGTCCCGCTTAACCGGCCAATTTGGGTACAAGATTTAATGCGTCACACAGCTGGATTTGTTTATGCGGGCAGTACCAAGTCTCCAAGAATCAAAAAGCTCTACGAGGACCTGAATATTGAGTCTCGAGAAATTGATATTACGAGTGAAGAGATGTTGAAGAATCTCGGTCAAATTCCTCTCGCTCATCAGCCTGGCACATTCTGGGAATACTCTATTGCGGTTGATGTGCTTGGGCTGCTTCTTGAGCGGGTGGAGAAAAAGCCGCTTGATACATTGGTGAAGGAGCTTTTAATTGATCCGCTAGGCATGAAGGATACGACTTGGTGGGTAGCGCCAAATAATATGGGTCGATTAGCGGAGAGTCTAGATTCCGATGGACAAAAGGCGGGAATGCTTAAGTCTTATCGCCAGTCCTACGATCCTTCCGGTAAAAGCTATTTCAAAGGCGGCGCAGGGCTTCTTGGAACGGCTTCTGATTACTTACGGTTTGCCCAGATGATTCTGAATGGCGGAGAACTTGATGGGCGTCGTTACCTGTCGCGAAAGACCGTGGAGTTTATGCTCTCCCAGCACACGATTGGAATGGGAGGGTCGACAATCGGAACTACCGGGCCCGGATACGGATTTGGACTTGGGTTTGGTGTGCGTCTTGACGAAGGGATGGGTTGGATTCCAGGGTAAAAG
>JBEIGW010000350.1:0-2989 GCA_040381655.1 Deltaproteobacteria bacterium | reverse complement strand
TACGCACAAATCACTAAAGTGACTTCGCTAGATTGGCACAATTAAGTAGGCCAGTTTTAATTTTTTGAAATGTCGTTGAATCTTGGTCGATCTTGCATGCGTTTGGTCGGTAGGCCTTGTATCTCAGAAAGACGATTTTGAAAAAATTCCCATGTCCAGTCTGTATGCATGATAGCGCGGTGAGCATTGACCCAGTCAATATTTGTCGGAGGTTCATATTGAATATTTTGATCCGCCGCGTCTATGGGGCCTGACGTGAGGTAGGGCATAGACTCTTGATAGATGTTGATCCACTGACCTTCGGCCGCAGAGGCAATATACGGCACAATGTGATCTAAGTCAGCCGGCGCCTTGTGGCAGTTGTCGGGCTCGCCTAGCCAATTGAATGTGTTGTAGAGAATGTGAAATGGAAACCAGTGACTTGCGCACAGTTTGTAGCTGATCGGATCAATCGTCAGAAGCTGCTGGAGTTTTGCATTTTCAATGAGAGACATCTGATAGGCTACTCGCATGGCCATCCAGCCACCATGGGAATGCCCTGCAATAAAGATGTTGGCTTTGGGCGGGGCGTTTTCTTTTGAATACCGGGCATTAAACCGAGTTATATCTTTGTGGATATAGTTGGCAATTTGAAGAGAGCCAGATTGAGGCTCAACTTCTTCCATTGGCGCCCATTCGCCTTTGGTATTCATCGAGGTGAGGTAAAAGTATTCCTTCGTGTCGTTTAGGTGGGTGATGTGACCGCCATCAAAGCATCCCCAGTAAAGTTTGCTATTGGGATTGTTTGCCGCAACCTTCATAAAGATTCGAACAGGTCGATCTTGGATTCGTCTGCAAGAATTGTAGCCTTGTAGGTAGATGAAAATCAGCGGCGCGTTTGACTTTGTGCGTTCACTTATGACCGGCGGCCCGGATTCTGCGTGCAAGGAATTGTCCTTGGTGAAAACTCCAAAAAATACTAGACATAGGAGGACCGCGGTCGCTCGGTTAATGTTTTTTAATTGGCTCATAAAAGTGTAGATCATAACTTAAAATACACCTACCTTACTAAGGCAATTAGCATAGTTCTATGAAAAAGTCAAGATTTTAATGATATGAATAAATCAATAACCCCTCAATTTGAAAGGGTAAATGTTGAGATTGTGAATACGTGCAATCTCAAGTGCTCTTTTTGCCCGACCCCCGAGCGCCCCCAAAAAGCGATGACCCCGCAGCAGTTTTCCAGGGTCGCAAGCTCGCTGGCTGGCCGAACCAAGGAGATCGTATTGCATCTCCTTGGAGAGCCGCTTAGTCACCCGGATTTGGAGGGAGTCTTGGGTGAGGCCCATAAAATAGGAGTGCCGATCAATATCGTCACTAATGGATTGCTTCTGGTCGGGGCGAAACTTGACGTGGTGCTGAAGCCCATCGTTCGGCAGATAAGTATTTCATTGCAAAGCTTTGCCGATAATTTCCCTGACCAGAATTCCGATGCTTATATTAGGCGTATCCGATTATTTTGCGACCAGGCCTTAAAAGAGCGGCCAGATTTATACGTGAACTTGAGATTTTGGGACCTGACGCTGGGGGCCGACGATGGAACCTCGAGCATCCAAGAGAGCGATGCCTCAAGGAGACTGAGGGCGTCATTGGCTGAGGCTTTTGAATTTGATTGGCAGAGTGTTCGGGTGGACCTTAGACGCAAGAAAAACCACCGGCTACGAGGCCGTCAGTACCTGCACTTTGACAGTCGATTTACATGGCCAAGCTTAAAGGGTGATGTCTTGCAGGAGACGGGCTTTTGTCATGCTTTGTCTGGGCATGTAGGCGTTCACTCAGATGGCACAGTGGTGCCATGTTGCCTTGATCATAATGCAGATATACCTCTTGGAAACATTTTGGAGCAGCCGATCGATGATATTCTTTTGTCGAATCGGTCGGTTAAGATGAGGGAAGGATTTAGAAATCGAACGTTAGTCGAGGATTTGTGCCGCCGTTGTGGCTTCATCAATCGATTTAGCTGATCGAGGTTGGTTGTATGATGAATCACAACTTTTTCTTATGTGTTTAATTAGTGGACAGCGGTCAGAATTTAATGCTACTCGCAGCCTCGTTCATCTAACACCAAGCTATCTGCCGAGGCTTGCCTCTCGCAGGGTCAGGACTGCCAATGAAACGACTGATTTTAATACCCATAATCTTTGTTTTAGTTGCCTGCAGCGTCAATAAACCAGCTTACTCACAAACGACATCGAGCAGCGCTACTGATTGCTCAGATCGCTGGCAATTATGGTCGGCCAAGCCAGGTGTGGAGGGAGCATTTCCTGATACACAAGTGTCCTATTTCCGCTACACGTTTGAAGTTCCCCAGGATCGAAAAATATTTTTTAGAGTCACTGCGCGGTATCCGTTGGGACGCTACATGGGTTTCAACATCTACAACACATCGAAGATGGATAGTGTTGCTGGTATCAGTGATGTTGAAATTAATCCTGATGCTGGTTTTGAAAATCCATATCGAACGGGTGAATCTTCGGATAGCGAACGATACACGTTAATCATGAATCCACACGATCCTATGATTAGCCAAAATAACGCTGCATCAGCACTAACATCCGACGAAGGTAGCCCCAATCCTGACGCTGAAAAAAAACTACAGCAGAGAGAGGTTTGGTACAGAATTTACGATCCAACAGATGGCACAGGTGGATCTGGCCAGGTAGAACTGCCACGAGTTGAGGCTATTGATCAGACAACGGGCGAGCCCGTTGAGTGCCCTATGAGTGCAATGATTCCTGTCCCAAAGGGTGAGTTTAACTGGGGACGATTGTGGTCAGCGCCGCCTGGACCTGATAGTTCTGGGGATCTTCATTTTGTTCATCATCAAGGCATGGGGCTTTATGCTAACCGAGATACAAATTATCTGGCAGCTAGGCTTAAGTTATTAGGCGCCGACAAAGAAGTGGTGGTACTGAAGTTCAAGGCGCCGAGGACTGTTAAATCGATTAAT
>JBEIGW010000349.1:0-2991 GCA_040381655.1 Deltaproteobacteria bacterium | reverse complement strand
GTGGAGCGCTAATTAAGTCAAACGAAGTAAGACACAAGCTCACCGTGTGCGCTAAAGTAAATGCAGATATGACTTTAACGGCGTCAATCAAAACGTTTTTAAAGTTGTCCCTTGGTATCAGCTTTCTTTTTTCGCTTCGATAAACAGCTGGAAGAATAAGCGCAATTAAAAAAAGCATATGGTCGTAACCATTAAAAATATGTTTTAGCCCCTCAACGCAAAACATCTTTAAGCGAATCAACTGTCCGCCTGACAATGGATCAAAAGTAAAGTCTCGATTTGAATTTGAAAAAACATGGGTAAATGTTTGATCGCGGTAAGAAATGTTCACGAGTCCCCGATGTTGGGCGTCAAAATCAAACAGTAGGTTGTACTGGATTTGCAAATTAGTGACTGGTTCGCTCTGACAACTGGTGTTAAAAATTAGTGATGCGAATGCGCCATCGGAATAATTAGAAACTTGCATATCGATAACATCAAGGTGACAACTTTCTTCGTCCGATCTAATAGATAGATTCTTTGAGGTGTAATTTTGAATGCTGGATTGCTGCGATAACAGTTCACCCCAGGTGATTTTTCCATCGTCGTTGTTATCCAATCCGAACATGGGCTCGAGATCTTTAAGGGAAAGATCAAGCTGTCCTGACACTGTTGTGCCCTCAATGTCTATTGTAAGAAAACCGTCACTAGCTTTGTGTGCATAAATGGTCGTTGAACTACAAAAAATCAAAACTAGAATGATTGTTGTCGCTGTTTTTCTCATGCTAAAGACCATTATCTTTATCAGAATTGGCAAAAATTTTGTTCTTAAAGCCATGGGATGTCAGCCACTGACGGGTGGTGGTGACAATATTTTTGTTTTTAGTGGCCAACGCTGTTTCTAGAAGAAGCTTGGCATCAATAATCTCTTTCTGTAATTTCCAGTTCTCCAAGGCGTATTTCAGTGCCGTCTCAAATTTATTTTCGATGTATAGATCGAAATATGCGCGCTCGCGTAGGTGTATTCCCGTGCCTCTAACCTCCTCCGCGGCAAAAGTCTCCAGGAGTTTTTGACGATTTTCTTTGAATTGGGGCAAAGAGAGTATTTTTTCGCCGCGAGTACATCGCAGCAGAAAACCCTCGTGGTTTTGTCGCTGACATGCAATCTCTGTTGCGTCTTTGATGCGGTTTACGTCGAAATAGGTATCTATCAGAGTGATGGCTGCGTAGAGGTCATCAGGATCTCTACGGACCGACGTCTCTCTGAGATTTATACTTTCCTCAGTCCTTCCAAGCTGAAAAGCGATATCTGCCAGCACTGAGAGCGCGTAATTTTGGCCCGCCTTACCACCCGTCAATTTGGAAGTGTTAAATTGTAAAAGGATGCTGAGTTGGTCGAAGATTGCTTTGGGATCTTCCAGCATGGCTGCGGCTGAAGCAATACATGTGGTTTTAAAAAAACCGGCTTCGTTTGGTAGCGCTTCACAAGATATTTTGGCGCCAGGATAGTCACCTATCACTTGTTTAATATTAGCCTCTGTGAGTCTAGCTTGAACGTCACGTGGATTTTTAGATAAATAGAGTGACAGGTCATCCAGTGATTGGCTGAAATTATGATTAAATTGAAGGATGACGGCTCGGTCAAAGATGATTGGAAGAGGAGGTTCTTTTAAATTCCACCATGGCGCGAGAATAGCCTGAGCCTGGCCGTAGGGCCGTGGGTCTCCAGATTGACGCCCAATGGCAATCAGTTTTCTTGCGATAGATGAAGCCAAGGCGGAATTATTTTGATCTTTCTTTAGCTGCGTTGAGAGTTTGCGCAATTCTGGATTAGAAAACTCTTGATTCTCTGAGCGCGGCAAATACTCAAGGACTTGGTTGGCATCATGCGGCTTGAACGTGTTGCTGAATCCCGAGGTTTCAAAAGTGATCCAGAAAAATAATGCTATTAGAATGGACATAGGAGTAAAGGCTCCAGTATGATCAGTGGGTTCATAAATAAATTACTTATGGAGGGATTATGCAAGTATTACTCACTGGAATTCTGTCAGGTATAATTTTTTTCTTCTCAAATTCGGCATTAGCTCATAAGTCGCATGGCAATCACTCCCACTGTTCAGTAGACGGTAAGGGTGTAAAGGTTGAAGGTAAGACGGATGCGGAGCGCAAGAAGGCTTGTGGCGAAATTCCTAACGCCAAATGGGATGGAAAAAAAGCATTAAAGGTAGAAGAGCCTGCTGCGGAAGCGACGACTCCCGTAGAGCCTCAGAAGTAAGATCGCCGGGATTAATCTTTTAGGCTAATTTGGTGCCGGGGGCAGGGGGGACGTCCTTGTGCTCCCGGAGTGCTATTAGTTTAATAAATTCAGGCGGTTATATTTTAAATAGTTAATTAATTTTTAAGATAATCATTAAACTATTAACATTGATTTAATAAGCCGGAGGTTATATACCTACCTGCCGCAAAATGCTTAAAAAATAAGCCAGTCTCCGGTTTAGCTGGAGGGACAATGCGGGGAGGTCAGACCTAAGTGCTTTGGACTCTAAAGCCAAATTTATATATCAACGCCAGTCGCATTGAAGCGAGCGTCGCCTACGTATTTTCCCGTAAGGAAATTCTGTGGGAGTCGCTGACCCATCGCTCGGCACTGGTTGGCGTGGCGGGAGTCACGGCAGAAGTTCTTGCGATGAAGCCTTGGAATGAGCGCCTGGAGTTTCTTGGCGATTCAGTTCTTGGGTTGGTCATCAGTGAGGCCCTGCTCAATTCTTCGGAAGGCTTGAGTGAAGGTGAGATGTCACGAGTCAGAGCTGCGATCGTGTGTGAAGATAACCTAGTTAGGATAGCCCGCGCGCTTCACCTGGGTGATGCGTTGGTGCTAGGCGGTAGTGAAATCGCAACCGATGGGCAAAACAAATCGAGCATTTTGGCTGACGCCTTGGAAGCACTGCTGGGCGCGGTATACAAAGATGGGGGCTGGGAGGCGGCGCGCCGAGTAACTCAAAGTCTCTTTGC
>JBEIGW010000348.1:0-3003 GCA_040381655.1 Deltaproteobacteria bacterium | reverse complement strand
CCAGGTAATGCAACTTACTAGAAGAAAAATCTTGCCCCTCATTGGGAATGCCGCACGAAATTGCCCCGTTCGTTTCAAGCTGTCTTTCAATTGATGATGTCGCGTGTGCTGCTTCATTTATTTTAAATACTTTCATTTGCTCAATAAAAACTGTAAGCTGCACTTACCTTCACCATTCTATATACATTCTTAAAGATAAACGACGTTCGGTTCAGTATCCGGCTTTTTTAGGATAGCTTGCTGTGATGTCGTGAGCAGCTTTGCAGACCATGTCTTGCAGTTTAGACGGCCCAAGGACTTTGGCATCACTGCCAAAGCCTAAGATCCAGCAGACAAGCTGCGGAGTGATACCCACTTGGAGTTTAAGTTTCACACTACCGTCCGCGGTGCTGGTCAAGACTTGGCTTGGATGCCAGGTGCGCTCTTTGATGTATTGAGACCTTGAAGCTATAAACATGATTTCCACAGCCTCTGTTTGGTTAGCCCGCCAGACGCCGAAGCTTGATTTAAAGTGCTCATCAGGAGATGAGACCTTTCCAGTGTAGACCTTATCAATCATCTCGACTTTTGACATGCGGGGCAGCGCAAAGGTTTTAATGGTCTGATCGGTCAGATCTTCTGCCACCAGATAAAGACTTCGTTCTCTAAAGTAAAGATAATGAGGTCCCAGCTCACGCTGCCGGTCCGTCTGGGAGTTTGAGGATTTGTAGTGAAGCCTAAGGCACTGTCCCTCGCCAATCGCGGCGTGAATCGTATCGACCACGTCAGGGTCAGAGTCCACCACCTGGGCGTCTGAAAGATCGACGTGCAGGTCTTTAGCCAGCTCATCAAGAAGGCCGCGGTTACGAGAGCCGATGAGGTCACTCACCTGCTCAAAGAAGTGATCTAGGCCAGCGAATAAGGGATTTTTGGAGAGGGCCTTAAACTGGGCTTTTGCAAGATAAAGACCTGCGAGTTGTCTTTGAGAAATTTTAAGAACCGCAGCCTGAGCTTGCCGCGCAATACGAGGACTGATGTCCACTTTCCAGCGTACCCCTCCTTGATCTGACTTGGAGCCCGATTCGGTGAGAGGAATTCCTGCAGCCAAGAGACCCTCGATGTCTCGGTGAATGGTGCGTTTAGTCACCGAGTAACCGCGGTCAGTAAGTTGATCGGTGATTTCAGCTGGAGATAGCCCACGTGTGCCGGCAGCTTGCAGCATCTGGTGGATGACAAGCTGTCTTGATGATTGACTGTTGCGGCCTTTTGACATGACGGAGGCACTCTCCACGTTTAGAAACGAAGCAAGAGCCGATTGACCTACCCAGGGCATCGGCAAGATCACGCCACAGAGGTCATCGGACGAGCTTAGGATGGCTTTAGAAAATTTAACAAATAAGCGACTTAAGGCAATTGATTTCAACAGGTTATAAATGAAAGCCCCTCTTGAAGAAGGTTTGGTTTTAGCCACTACAAAAGTAAGAAGTCTTAAAGAGGCAATATGGTTTTTTTTACCCCCGCGATGTTTTAGACTGCCTGCTACGAAAATAATTTTTTGGAGAATTTTTGATGAGAATTAAATCTTTGATTCTGGCTCTGTGTGTTTCGATTGCTTTATCTTCATGCGGAAAAGAGGATGACAACAAAGCAGGTGGTCCAACTTCAGAAATTGATGGCACATGGTCTTCCCCATGTTTAGATATGTCGATATTTGGATCCTTACAGGCAGTATTAGTCAATGCCGGCGGATCATCCACTCAGACTTTGAGTTATTTTAGTGATCAAGCTTGTAAAACGATCTCTTCAATCACCGTATACACAAGTACTTTCACTACTGGCGCAGCAGTTACCTCCCCCGCAAACGCCAAGGAATACAACAGTAAATTGAGTACAATGGTTATGACTCTTAAGACTGACAAGGAAGTAACAAATGCAAATGCGGAGGGCATGGGAAAAATTTGCTCTGGCGGGTTTGTTAAAGACCAGCCTAAAACTTTAACTGCCGCTGATTGCGCAAGCGACAGTGAGCGCAAGAATGAGTTTAATGATGAATATTCATTCTACAAAATTGACAGTAATAAACTGTATATCGGAGAATGCTCCTGGGATGCGGCCACAAACTGCGCTACTCCTGCAAAACGACCAACAACAATGCCGGGTTATTACTACGAGAAATAATCTTTTCGCCACCTAACTCCATTGAATGGATATAAAAAAAGGCGCCCTCGAAAGGACGCCTCTGAAGGGGATTAGATTTTATTGGGCAACCTCACCCACAACTGCCGCCTACGCAGCTACCGGCGCTAGGACCGCAGCTTCCGTTTGCACACGAGGAGCAATTGCCGCCTGCGCAGCTGCCCTTGCAGCTTTTACAACTACCGCCCTTGCAGCCGGCAGAGGACAGCTGAGTGAACATGCCGTTAGCAAATTTAGGGGCTTGGGAGTTCGTTTGAGTAATCGTACCGGCAGCACTACCAGATCCACCACCCATGAGGCTTCTAAATAGTCCAGCGATACCGCCTACTCCCCCAGCGCTACCTGCGCCATCAGACATGCCGAATAAACTTCCAAGCATCGGCATGATTGACGATAAAATATCTCCGCCGGCAAGCGAAAGCCCGTCATCAGCAAGCGAAAACGATCCTTGCTGAGCGGATGCTTTTTCAGCTGCTAAGGATGTGGATGCGCCAGTCAAAACAGCCGACACCTGCACGACGGCTGCATCGATTTCACGAAATAGTGCCGTGGACTTTTTGAATTTTGTCCTAGCGACTTCAAGAGACTTACTATTACAGTGCGCCGACTGGAATGAGTTTGCATAGACATAATCAAGAAACTGGCTTCGGCGCTTTGCATCTTTGAGAGCTGACAGGCGCTCTAGAGGCTGCTCGATAGATGTGTTTTTAAGCTCTTGGTCGCTTTTTTCTCCAAGTAGATTTTGAATGACTTCGATTTTGTAGTCCTTGGTGGCTAGAATATCAGCCAAGAATGCATTGGCGACTCTCTCTTTTAGGGCAATTAATT
>JBEIGW010000347.1:0-3018 GCA_040381655.1 Deltaproteobacteria bacterium | reverse complement strand
TATCCAACTGAGCTACGGGCTCCAGTCGCGCCGTTTTATTGCGTCATTCGAAATGTGTACGGATTTTTTAAAGAGATTAAAGTCCAGGCAATTTTGACTTTAGTTAGTCGGACTGTACGCTGAATGTATGCAATGTCCGAAATGTAGCGGCAAGTTCAGTGCCCATCGAGTTAATGGTGTGGCTCTCGACGTGTGTGAGGGTTGCCGAGCGGTTTGGTGTGAGTCTGGAGAGCTAAAGCCCTTCGTGCAAACCGCAAGTTTTTATGAGGGTTTTCTACGGAACGGCCCGCTTGAGCCGGTAGCTACGAATTTGTCCTGTCCCTATTGCAACAACACAATGCAGGCAGGGCGTTTTCCCGGAACTTCGGTGAAGATTGATCGTTGCAATATGTGCTTCGGAATACTTCTAGACCGGGGCGAGCTAAAGGAACTTGTTCAGAAGACAAGAGTCCCCGGTGCCGCCCCGATCCAATTGGTGTCATCTCAAATAGTGATCGAGGCGGAGTCTGCGGAAGAGACCAACCTTGGCAAACTGCAGAATTCCCTCGACCAGCTTCGGCAGCAGGCTCATGACATTACAGCGGGCGCCGTAAAGCCATCCCTTTCATCTTCCATTTCATTTTTCTTATCGCGACTGGGGCGAGCCTTCACTTTGATGTTTACGGAAAAAGAGATCTTCTTTTTTTCCCTTGTCCAGGTCGCCGTCATCGCGTTCGCGTATTTTCTTTGGGTCGAGTTTCTCAGCTGGATTCCCCGGGAAGTTTGGGAGAGCACAAGCAATCAAAAAGGGCCCGGTATCGTTGATATCCTTCTTTTGGCGTGGTCTTTTTTATGCGTTGGGATCGCTGCTTTACCCATTGGATTTATGACGGCTTGCACGGGCGCGGTTCATCTTTTACATCGTCAGCATCGATCTTCTTCAATTTTTCAATGCGTAGATTTGGCGCTTCCCCGACTGTGGCCGCTTTGGATTTATAGCTGGATGGATGGATGGATCACCGTCTCGCAGATTTTGGAGCGCCTACCGAAGAAGAATGACAGAACCAGTCCGCAAGAACGCGCCTTAAAGGAAGCTCTTTATTACGCTTGGAAAGTGGGTACCATTGGCTTCATTCCATCAATTGTTTGTGGCCGAGGAGTCGTCGATGCCTGCAAACTGTCACTTAGCTTTTTAAGGTCCAGATTGACCGAAATCGCGTGTCTCCGGCTCGGTTACTCGGCCCTGTGCTGGATTATCGGGATCAGCGCCTATTTTTCGGTCATTTTTTGTTTCACCTACTTTGATTCTTTCCTACCGGATCAAATCGAAGCTGGGATACACAAATTTTATTTGATAGCAGGAATTCCTATCGTTGTTGCGGTGGCCATTATTCAATTTTTTGTTCGTCCGCTTTTCTTGCTGGTGCTATTCGATTTATTCACCGACTTCCTCACGGAAAGAAAGCAGCCCGTACTTCTTGAACGCCCTGAGGCCGGCATTTGGGCGATAGCTGTTGTCTACGGGCTGTTGCTCTTCACCCTGGCAGTTGCTGTCGTGTACCGTTATGAGCTTGGAATCATGAAACTGTTGGCCATTGCTCTGCCATAAAAAACAACCTAACTGCTGGTTAGAGCAGTTGCCTTGTATCCAATTTCTCTTCATTTAAACTGCCAGCTTGAGGAGTTTCGAAATGCCTGCCTTAACTATCGCCATTCAGCCACGCCTTGACCTCGCCTCAGACGCCAAAACGATGATTTTGCTTCAACGGAGGCGAGCAGGCCAAGAACGAGCATATTGAATTTAAGGCCATTTTGAGACGTATGTAAGTATTTAAAAAGACTATGCTTTCATTAAAATTATTGAAAATAAGTTATTTATGTTATATAAGTTAACTAAGGTATCTTCTCTGCCGAAGAGAGATACAAGAAGGATGAGTCGGAATGATGAATGAAGCGTTCCTTCTCCATGCTTACATCAAGACAGATCCGAAGGCTGAAGCACGGCAGTTGGCAAAATTCAAAACTCGCTTGGATCTGATCCGTCGTGGACAGTTTACCGAGTGTGGGAGGTTATCGTGAAAGCAGTTTCTCTTGCCCCGGACATCAAAGTTGAAATTGTGGAGATCGGCCATCAGATGAACACCGCCGGTCTTCCTAAAGAATTCATTGCCGCTGCCGTTAGCACGGCTTTTGAGTTCGAAGGTGTTTACGACCTTCTCAAAATGTGGGCCGATGAAAATGACGCTGAAGAACGAAACGAAACCGTCGCTGACATCCAAGAGCTAATCGATGATTGCACTCAGCAAGAAAAAATCGAAGGCGTTTATGTGCGCTTCGATGACCTCGACGGTATCGCGGCCAATATCCGCGCCTTCAAAGACAACCTTCGTGCGCTCGTGGATCAGAATGGCGGCGTAAAGAAGCTTTCAGAAGCCACAGGGATCCCGCAACCATCGCTGTCACGTTTCTTTAACTCCGCGTCGATGCCAAGACGAGCGATGCTAAATAAAATCGCAAGAGCACTTAAACTCAGTCAGGTGCAAATCGCAACGGAGTGGTCACGCTAAAAATCGCTGAGCCTTACTGCCGAGCCCAGCTACGTAACTTCTCAAGTGCATCTTTTTCTGGATAGGTCATGTCTCGCCATACTCTACCCGTCAGCTGCTGATAAGACTCAACGATCGATTCGACCAGGCATTGCTTGACGACCGGATCTGTTTTCAGAGATCCCATTGCAGTTTCAAGCTGTGTGAGATTGAGTGCCTCTCGAATGCCAGGGAGTTTGCTCGGCCTCCAAGGAGCAAGAGCGCCGAAAACTAAAGCAAAAGGCGGACAATCTCTATGAGGCTATTTCAGAAGAATCGGATCATTATTCGAGATGGTGGCGCTTACGTTGAAATATACGTAACCCCTGCGTAATTCACGTCTAGATCATTTTCTTCAGATCACCGAAGCTTCGTGTGATGAACGATCGAGTGAATCAACTGACAATCGAAATAAGACAGATCTGCGAGCAGTACCTTGCCGAGGTTGGGGAAG
>JBEIGW010000346.1:0-3025 GCA_040381655.1 Deltaproteobacteria bacterium | reverse complement strand
AGCGTCAGGCATTTGTCATTCGGTTGCGAGAGAAAATTGCCGAAAAGCCCACGTCGAAAACCGATGCTATTTCAGACATCAACGCCAGGATTTCGGTTTTGGAAAATACGCTAAAATTACGGATGAGTATTCTTAGTCCGAGCCGCCGTGGAGCATGGTTTCGCCCTAGCGCATCCACAGCGTCTGGCCCATTCGCCGTCGCTTTATTTAACGAACCTGTTTTTGCGACTTACGATGAGACGATGACGGCAAGGATTAGAGGGGGTTTGATTGCGTGTTGGGATGCCAGAAATTTACTTGCTTATCCTTTGAAGGCATCCGAATCCTGCCTCTGGAAGATTTTATTATCGCTTAATTTTGAGCTTGATCAGTTGGGTGATTTAGGAGATTGGCCTAGGCTCGAAAAACTTCCTGACGATCTGCCGTTTGCCCTTGAAAGTCGTGCATTGCGAGCGTTTTTAGCGAACGTTCGAGCCGAATATCTTTCTGCTAGGCAGCACCTAGATGAGTGTTATCAAGTGTTGCTCAACGCATCTCATTCATTTTGGTCGGAGGCGAGGGTCTTGCGGTCATCCAAGGAGTTTGCTCCAGGTGTGGATGACTTCTATGATGGCCATCGTGTCGCTGAGAAAATGCGGCAGGAGTTCCGGAGTCGGCGAACAACGCCGACCATAAAAAGACCAATTGGAAAATCGGCTCAAGATATCGAGGCGCTAAACTTTATGGGTTTCGACGATTTTCCTGACGCTGAAGCATTGAAGCACAGATACCATAATCTTGCGATGGAGATGCACCCTGACCGCGAAGGTGGTAGTGAGGCTCGATTTAAGCTGCTTGCCAGAAGTTACCGTCATCTCATTCGAAATTGTCAGCGCTGAGGTAGCAAAAATTACTGATAAGGGCTTGCGCTAAAACGAGCAAGTATTAAAATGTGAGAGACATGGCAAAATATGGAGGTTTCTCATGAAAGACTGGTCGCCGGATGATCTGCAGAAGCATTTAGAGGCTGGTGATAAGGTTTTTCTCAAACTTTGGAAAAATGGATGCGGTGCTTGTAAGTTGTCTATACCAGCGATCGAGCGTATCCAAGCTGCTGACACCAGAGGTCTTCAATTTGGTCAGATATGCACAGACGATCATCCTGAAATTCTCGAGATCGCAGACACAAACGTACTGCCGGTATTTTTTGTTTTTGTGAACAAGGAAATGCGCGGCCGACTCGAGGGATTCAAGGGTTTGGAAAAGTTGAAATCAATGATTGAAGAGGCCTTAGCTTAACAGTTTGACGAACAGTTGGTAGGTCATGTCAGAAATTTTTAAAAAAGCTTCGAAAATTGCACTTTTGTTGTTAGTAGTTGGCGTGGGTTCTTTTTCGTGCTCAAAACCACCGATGAAGGATCCAACGACTGACGACCTTTCCGATTTAAGTATCGATCCGGACCAGCCGGCAATCCCCGCAGACGCTTCGGGTAGTGAAGCTGGAAATTCAGATGCCGCCCGCAATCTTGATGCGCCTGCAGCTAAGCAAAGCAATAAATCTGTTGACGTTATTCCCCCAACCCCAAGAATAGAAGACTTGGAAGGGGATCGTTCATCTGCTGAGGATGCTCCGGTGGAGCCTGAGCCGCCCCTTGATCAGTCGGTTCCTGGTTCCGGAACAGCTAGTTCCCGTTTTGGATCTGGACCCCAGGTGCGTTATATAAAGTCCGCCGAGCTCAATGTTCGCGAGAAGCCTGATCGGTATTCCAAGATCGTTGGTGTACTCAAAGGGGGAGATAAAGTTCGAGTTCAGATAAAAGGTGGCTGGGCTAAACTTGATGCGGGACGTTGGATCCGGTCAAGGTGGCTCGTAAAGCACAAACCAAAAGTTAAGCGTAAGAAGAAGAATTAAACCATCGCAGGTGATCGATTGAAGGCTTTGGACAGCAGGCAAAAGCTCGCTAAAACTCTGGCAAAGATGAGTGAAGTCTCTCCAGCTCAAGGCTTGCTTCACGCTTTTATCCATACCGCGATGTTTGTGGGTCTAGTATCGGCGATTTTTGTACTTTGGAAGCGAGATGCTCGTCTTTCCGTTATGGCGACTATTCCATTGGTCTTTGTCTACACAGCCATTTTAGTGACAGCTCATGATTGTATGCACCGAACTTACACCGGCTTGAAGTGGTTTGATGATTACTGGCCAGTTTATTGGACGGCAATGATGTATTGGCCGCACCGGACCTACTCGGAGATTCATAAGCTACATCATGGCATGTTGGGTCGCGACTATGATGATCCAGAGCGCCCCACTTTTTTACGATCCGAGTATGAATCAGCCGGGTGGATGAAGCGTTGGTACATACGTCATCAGTGGTTGATTAATATTTTTATTCTTGGTGGAATTGGATTTATCTGTAAGCATTGGTTGTTAGGTCGTCGTTTGGCAGATAAATATCCACAGGTTCGTACGGCGATGCGTCGTGATGCCGTAGCGATTCTATTAATCGTCCCACTAAATGTCGGTCTTGCCATTTATTTCGATCACTTTTGGGGTTTTTTTTGGTCTTTTATTATGGCTGAGCGAATTGGCGGTGGGTTGCTCCAACTACGCGGGCTCGTGGAGCATTATGGGCTATGGGACGGTAAAGGAGCTGATTTGGTGCGTAGACAGGCCATGTCAGCGCGTAATGTGAGGGCCGGATGGTTTTTCCGATGGATTTTTAATGATCTTTGTTTTCACTCGATCCATCACGTTTACCCCAGCATCCCATGGTATAAGTTGGGGGAGGCGCATCTTACCATTCCAAGTTTTTGGGATGACTTTAACCCGAAGGCAATCGAACCGCGTGATACCTACGGAAAAATTTTCGCCGATGGAGTGAGGTCTTGGCGACTCATTGACGACCGTGTCATTTAAAACTGGCCTACTTAATTGTGCCAACCTAGCAAAGTCACTTTACTGATTTATGCATAAGAAACCACGACCACACTATTTCTAAAATCCACGGGAGTGGGTTTTGCCTTAGACAGATGCTTTATGTGTTTT
>JBEIGW010000345.1:0-3052 GCA_040381655.1 Deltaproteobacteria bacterium | reverse complement strand
CGCCACATGCTGTTTGACGTCCAAACGCGGTTGTTACCATCCGGATTCACCATGGGTACGATCCAAATTTCGTTTGAATCAACCCAATTTCGCACAGACTGGTCCGTTGCATACTTAGTCGTTAACTGATCGATGATATCAATCGCAACTTCAGTGGTCATAACCTCACGCGCATGATGCATGGCGTTAAAAAATACTGCTGGTTCATTTTCTTGCTGATTAACATTATCACTGATTTTTACTGCCCAAATATCACGACCTTCATGACTTTTCCCAATGGACTCCACACGCATCAATCCCGGAAATCTGCTTGAGTAATTTTGCAGTATAGACGTCAGCTCCGCATAGGTCGTGTACCTAGCGTCCGGAGCCACATCTGGATCAGCATCCTTTACATTTAGCACCTGACCCACACCAAGGCTATTAATCCTCAGAATAGAGCCTTCCGACACAATCACGTCGGCCGTCCCAGCTTTGACATCGACGCCGGCAACATCAAACCCCTCAGCAACTAAGGTGCCGAGGCCAGAGTGATAGTCATTTAAACGAATTGTGACGATTTTTTGCCTTCTACCCTCTACGCCCAACACCTTTGAGGAGGAGGCGTGACCAAAACTTAGAAGTAAACATAAGAAAATCGTCATTCGACCGACTAGCGAAAGAATTGAAAATCCATAATTTGTCATCATGACTCCCTTTTAATAAATACTGCCGATTTAGCTGGTCGTTTGCTTGGAATTTTTGGAAAATTATCCCGTAATTGTACGCTAGCATCAGGAACATCGTCAATTTTCAGTCCAGAGGTCAGGTTGCGAAGCCAACTCATAAAAGTTGCTGATATTTACGACGTTGTCGGCAAAGCTGCCGATAACGAGGGCCTTCACTTTTTAGGCATTTCAGACTTGGACCTGGCAGCCGACTCCGTACGCTATCGAACTTGGTTAGACGAAAAACGTCACGCATCGATGGTATGGATGGAGCGCAACATCGAGATTAGGGAAAAACCGGATCTCCTGTTGCAGAAAGCAACCTCTGCATTCACATTCGGCTTCCCTTATTACCTTGGCGATCGATGGCATCGTCCTCTGTCGGAGCAAAAACCATTTATTGCGCAGTACGCAAGACTTAAAGATTATCATTCATTCCTTCGTCAAAAGGTATCCCGAGTCCAAAAGCAAATCGAGAACACCTTTAGCTCAGACTCTATGTGGAGGGTCGCCGTCGACTCTGCGCCAGTGCTTGAACGCGCTTTAGCTTTTAAAAGCGGTGGAGGGTTCATAGGCAAAAACACCTGCTTCATACACCCTAAGCGAGGAAGCTTCTACCTTCTTGCAGAGCTATTCACCACGCTACCAATAGCGCACGATGGAAAATCTGCCAAAACTTCGGAACATAACGAAAGAACGGATCAAGGCGGATGCGGAACGTGCAGAAGATGCCAGATCCACTGCCCGACAGGAGCACTCGACCAGGACTACCGAATCGATGCAAGAAAGTGCATCTCATACTGGACGATTGAGCATCGCGGCGTAATTCCAATAAATTATTGGCGGTGGGTCGGTCACTATATATTTGGCTGCGATATTTGCCAGCTTGTGTGCCCGTACAACAGGGACCTCGCTGTATCAGACGAAGCTAGAAATCTGACGAGGATACAATCTACCCCAGATCTAATCAGCATGGTGCAAATGGACCAGGAGTTCTATGAGAAACATTTTGGCGGAACACCCATGACTAGAGCAAAAATATCTGGCCTTAGACGAAATGCTCTCATTGCCGGTGTGGTCAAAAATGATCCGCGAATTTTTGAACATCTGACTAGGCTAGCAAATGATCCGGACGTCGTGGTCGTTGATACGGCAAAGCAAGTACCGGACTACCTTAAATTTGCACAGACCACGCAGACTAGTCTTTGAATGCCCCGTCGATGGCCTTAAACCCGCGAGCATGGTGCCACAATGGAATGATCTGCCGCAGTAGGTGTTCGGCCTGGCTTATTGAAAGTTGGACGGATTTGTCGCTCTTAGCGCGAGCAGGCTCCGGATGAACTTCGAGGAAATATCCATGAAGGTAACCCGTAGCTGTGGCAGCCCGCGCAAGCGGCGGAGCAAAGCGTCTATCACCGCCAGAACTCTTTCCACCGTCACCCGCAGCTGGTAGCTGGGTTGAGTGCGTGATGTCAAAGATGACCGGCACTTGGGCTTCCGCCATGATCGCAAACGACCTCATATCGACAACCAAATTACCGTAACCAAAGCTTGCCCCACGCTCGGTCAAAGCGACACGTAAGGGCAAATGTTTACGCTCACACGCATCACGTGCTTTCTCCACGGCATTCAGCATGGCGTCCGGGGCTACCATTTGACCCTTTTTGATGTTAACCATTCTTCCAGTTTCACAGGCGGCTACGATAAGATCTGTTTGCCGGCATAGGAAGGCTGGTATCTGCAGCACATCCACGACACCAGCGCATTCAGAGGCCTGGTAGGTTTCATGGATGTCGGTAAGAATACCCACTTTATATTTATTCTTTATAGACTGAAACCATGCCAAAGCCTGTTCGAGGCCGGGACCTCGGTAGGAATCTACGGCCGTCCTGTTAGCCTTGTCAAAACTTGCCTTAAAAGTAAGCTCAAAGTTCAACTCTTTGGATAGTTTCAACAATGGCTCCACCACGGTTTCGAGCAAGCCTAAGGATTCGGCAACGCACGGCCCAGCATAGACAATTGGCCTTGTGATTTCTGACACTTGCATAGTTCTTACCCCCGCATCGATCTCCTATACCATAAAACCGGCTAAAGCTCCTTGACTAAATGATTAAGCACAGTTACAAAATCGCTTCTCTAAGTGCGCGATGGCTCTTTAGCTCAGTCGGTAGAGCAATGGATTGAAAATCCATGTGTCCCCAGTTCGATTCTGGGAGGAGCCACCACGTTTCCCCTCCTTTTCTAAGACATGGGTTGTAAATGGAAACTTTCGTTACTGTCATTCACGTTATAGTGTCTTTATTTTTGGTTCTCGTTGTTCTCGTTAAAGCTGGAAACGCCGGTGG
>JBEIGW010000344.1:0-3059 GCA_040381655.1 Deltaproteobacteria bacterium | reverse complement strand
GTGGTTCGGTATTTTAATGGCTTGTTCGATTTACTTACGCGTTGAATAGATACTGATGCCGCGGAAGAAGTAGGCCACTTCACGAGCCGCACTTTCCGGGCTGTCGGAACCGTGGACGCTGTTTTCGCCCACTGATTTTGCGAACATTTTGCGAATCGTTCCAGGCTCGGCATTGGCTGGATTGGTCGCGCCCATGATCTTACGGTTTTTAGCCACAGCATCTGGACCCTCAAGGACCATTAGAACCACGGGACTTCTCGTCATAAAGTCGCACAGTTCACCAAAAAATGGCCTGGCCTTATGTTCGGCGTAGAAGCCTTCGGCTTCATGTCGAGCTAGATGACGCATTTCCATCGCAACCACTTTAAGCCCTTCTTCCTCAAAGCGAGAAACAATCTTGCCGACAAGGTTACGCTCGACGGCGTCTGGTTTAATGATCGAGAAGGTCAATTGTGTCATGTCAGGGATCTCCAAGGATTTATTTCAAAAAAATACCAGTTTTCACTCCCCAAAAGAGTACTCAGCAACTTAAAAAATGCAACAACCACGCACATTTGTGGGCGATATAAAGTGCTTGATCTTCGTTTTTTTTCACATCTGTGGAGCATTTTGCCGTGCTTCTGCCTATTTGGAGTGCACTGGACCTGCTATTCATGTGAAAACCGAATGGTAGTGATTTGGTAAAACGTGTGATAACTGAGGCCGGTTACCTTAAGTGTAACGAGCTTCCCAACATGAGGTTCCTTATTCCCTATGATAACGTTCTTGGCCAAACCTCAGCGCTTTATTGTTAGACCTGCTCCGGGTTGGCTGGATGTGTGTCACAAGGACGTCGTGCAGATTTTAGAAAGTCCACTGCAATCGTATAAATTTAAGCCTGAGTTAGACGTTCGCCAAGGCATCATAACCGTCAGTGAGTGCGATTACCGGCAAGCCATGGAACTGGTGCTCCGTTTATCCACCGGCCACGACGTGGAATGGTTACTTCACAGTGGGCGGGTTACATCGAGAGATGGTTGGGCTGACTTTCTAGACAAATCCAATATTCTTGAACTCTGGAAGAACTCGCCACCTGTAAAAGTCAATCTTGGAGTCACCGTTTCGCATCCAGTGATTGGAACCGCCAAGAGTGTTCGCGAGAGGGCTGCAGCTTATCTCAAGGAAAATGGCTTACCGGTGTTGGCATCCGGAGAGCCGACAAGACAAGAACACCGCATTCGTATCGATTCTCAAAAAAATCGGACGCAAGTGTTTGTGAGCATGGCGGGTGATCCCTTATTTAAGCGTGGATATAAAGAGGTGTTGAGCGGTGCTAAAGCGCCTCTGGCTGAGCATCTTGCGGCTGCGTGTTTTAGGTGGGCTTTGGATGAGATGGGTCCCAAGTTCCGGAAGGACTTGCTGAGTGGTGCCTGTCCAATACTGGTGCCGTTTGCTGGCACTGGGACGCTTGGATTTGAGGGGATTTGCCAGCTGTTAAACATAGCGCCTGGTTGTTTTCGACAAACTTATTCATTTGAATCGTTCTCATTTCACCCGGCGAAAACGCTAGACGTCATTAGAAAGAGAATCCGCCTGTCTTACCTCCCTGCAAATCTAAAACTTCGGTTTGGCGATACGGACATAGCGGCTTGCAAAGCCTTAGATAAAAATATTGCCGGCTTTCAAGCAAGACTCAGTCAACTTATTACCGAATCTAAAGATACCGATAGCCGTCATAAGGCCTTGGACGTAACCAATCAGGTGAATAATTTTTTAACAAACCCAGAAGATCTGACATTTGACGCAAAAGAGGTGCTCTTGGCTCTGAACCCGCCCTACGGAGACCGGTTAGCCAAGAAGAGTGGGGGTCAAGTCATCTATAAAAGTTTGGGCCGTGTGATTCATGAGCTGAGCAAGACGCGTCGCGTTTTTGGTTTTGTACTGTGCGGCGATGAAGCCTCATGGCGCAGTTTTTTAAGTGTGATTAGACCATTAAAAAGCAAAACGAGGCACTTCACCCATGGGGGAATAGACGTTCGCTTCGTGGTTTTCGGGATGTCCTGACGTTTAAGCCCCTAGAAAGCCGTAAATTTGTATGGTATCCTGCGTCTATGGAACATCCCTTCGAACATGGTGGCCATTCAGGATCTGTGAGCGGACGAAAGATCGTTCACATCGACATGGACGCTTTTTACGCGAGTGTCGAAATGCTTGATCGGCCGGAGTATCGGGGCAAACCCCTGATCGTCGGTGGTCAACCTGGTTCAAGAAGTGTTGTTTGCACGGCAAGTTATGAGGCTAGAAAGTTTGGCGTGAGGTCTGCGATGTCTTCGACGTATGCGGCAAGGCTTTGCCCACAAGGAATTTTTGTTCCGCCAAGGTTTGAGAGGTATAAGGAAATTTCTTCGGCTGTCCGCAAAATATTTGAACGCTACACTGATCAAATTGAACCATTATCACTGGATGAGGCCTACTTGGACGTCACTAATCATCCGACAATGTTTGCCACGAAAATTGCGCAAGAGATTCGCCAGGTCGTTGCCAAAGAGCTAGGTCTTACCTGTAGTGCTGGGGTTGGTCCAAATAAGCTCATCGCAAAAATTGCATCTGACATGAATAAACCGAATGGACTAACGGTCGTACAACCCCATCAGGTCCAAGAGTTCATGGAGAGGATGCCACTTCGAAAAATTCACGGAGTAGGTCCGGCAACGGATAAACGTTTGGGTGAGGCAGGATATAAACTATGTTCTGATTTGTGGAACGTGAACCCAGATGCGTTGGTGTCCGTTCTCGGCTCATGGGGTCGATGGATTTGGCGCGCGGCACAGGGCATCGATGATCGGCCTGTCATAACGACCTGGGATCGACAAAGCTATGGACGTGAGGACACTTTTCCTGCCGATGAGTTGGATACGAGGGCTCTGGAGGCAAAGATCGATCAACTGTCGTCCATGGTATCGCGGTCACTCATTCGGTCCAAGAGATCTGGACGTACGATCACCCTAAAAATTAAGTATTCAAACTTTCAGTCAATCACCCGATCAAGATCTGTATCAGTTGAGACACAAGACGCAGAT
>JBEIGW010000343.1:0-3062 GCA_040381655.1 Deltaproteobacteria bacterium | reverse complement strand
GTTTGGGATGCCGCCTATTCCTAGCTGAAGCGTCGCTCGATCAGGAATAAGCCGTACGACATGGTCGGCAATTGCATCCTCTAACGGTCCGAACGTAGCCGGTAGTACTTCGGGAAGTTTTTTGTCACTCACGAGAAAGGCATCAACCTCGTCTAATGAAACCTCTGTTGCACCATGAGTTGCTGGCATGTGCGGATTAATCTCTAAAACAACTTTCTTCGCAATCCGAAGCACCTCTGATTCGTAACAATTCGAAGTCCCTAGAGTGACGAAGCCTCTATTATCAGGAATTGAGCACGTTCCCCAGAAAACGTCCACACCACCCGTTCGTGACTCAATATGTTTGGACCACTGAGACAAGTGCTGGGGCATGTAATGCACAAAACCACGCCCTTGAAGCCTTCGAGCCGCCGCCGAGAAGAACATAACAACAATATCTAGATACCCACTCATATTGTCATCAGACAAAACCGGCCAGGCAGAACTTGGATTTGCGCAAAAAACGCGAATCAATTTTTCTGGGTCAGACGCGCCTGGAACGCCAAACTCTAAGACATGATCTCGAAGGCCCGCCCAGAAAATCTGTGGTTCAGCAGCAGCCATAGACGTAACCACCGTGGCGCCTGGGGAAACAAGCGAAAACGCCTCCCTAGTTGATACAGTCTGAACAGAAAAAGACTTGCCGGTCAAAATTAGAGACGCCCCTAGACGTTATAAATATATTTCTTATTTAATTTTACGTCGGGACTTAGGCTTAGAAGAACTGGGCAGCTATTGCCGACCTCCTCAAGCACGCGGCGCTGATCCGCAGTCAATATATTTGGCATAGACACATTTATATCAAGGGCTGAAACCCGGCGGAGTGGCGAAGCAGCCATGTGTTTTTCAACCTGACAAGACATCCCTCGGAGATCAATCCCATTCTTTTTTGCATAGATCGCCATGATTGTCATGACGCAGGAACCAGCCGCTGTAGCCAGTAGATCCGTTGGGCTAAAACTCTTTCCTTCACCACCGTTATCCAAAGGTGGATCTGTCAGGATCTTGACCTGAGACAGTTCATGCGTCATGCTTGTATTAAGGCCCCCAAGAAACGTTCCGCTGATTTTTACGCCCATGTTCTGTTTCCCCTCGTCTGCCGTTGTTATTGATCCTGCATCAACCGCGCCAGCCCAAACTCTTACTCTGCCTGCTCAGATACGCGACTTCTTTTTTAGAACTGAACGTTAATCCATGCAAAGCTATTTTGAAAAAGCGCAGTAACGAGCTAGGTAGGACAAGACTATGGTTCATATAGGCCAAAAAAACCCGCGATCTAAGCATCTATAATCACACACCAAAAGGCCATTCAAATCTGCTGAATCGCGGCGCTTCTGAAGTTTATCCCGATTTTGCCCGGCCACCCAACCTCGCAACCCCTCATAAAGGCTAAAGTCTTCCGGAAAACATCCGAACAAAAGCAAATCATAAATGGCTCGGAGGCTTGACAGTTAATGGCGGTTCGCCAAATCAATGTGAAGACAGTAAATAGACCTTCGTCTGATTACTCCCATTTTTCTAGCATCGATGGCTCTCATCCTTGGCAAACAGACGTTCCAGGGTCTCATGTGCTTTATCGCGCAAGACAACGCAAAGGCGGAAAGGTCGCGTGGTTTAACTTTGAATTAGCTATTGAGATGGGCCTATTAGATTCCGCTCATCCTCACTCCATGAACCCACAGCTCGAGGCACAGCTCCTTGATACATTCGCTATACAGATTATCAATGAATATGACCTCATGAATGGCGTAAAAATTCCAGCCTCTGAAATGAAACCTAAGCACTACATGGCTACTAGGTATCTGCAACTTCAGCATCCAGGGAAGACTGGCATAACTAGTGGCGATGGCAGAAGCTTATGGAATGGCGTCTGGCGTGGCAAAGGAAAAACTTGGGACATCACAAGCTGTGGAACTGGCGCTACGTGCCTAAGTCCTGCAACACATATCTTTAAGAAGTTTTTTCAAACAGGTGATCCATCCATCAGTTATGGATGTGGCTACAGTGATCTTGACGATGGTGTGACTGGCGCTATCTTCTCTGAAATTATGCATCGCAATGGCATACCAACCGAGAGAATTCTTTGTGTGATAGAATTCCAAGGAAATCTTAGTATTAATGTGCGTGCAGGAAAAAACCTTCTTAGACCAAGCCACTTCTTTAACCACCTTAAACAATCAAACTTGCCGCGCCTAAAGGCGGCCGTCGACTTCTTTATAAATCGCGAGCTAGCTAATGGCGACTGGGCACCTTTGGTAAAAAGCGAGAACAGATACAAAAGGCTATTAGGCGAAGTCAGCAATACATTTGCAGAGATGGCCGCTCGTTTTGAATCTGAGTATATTTTCTGTTGGCTGGCTTGGGATGGCGACAACATCTTAGCGAACGGTGGAATTATAGACTATGGGTCAATCCGACAATTTGGTTTATTTCACCATGAGTACAAATTCGACGACGTAGATCGATGGTCAACGACATTGACAGAGCAACGGGCGCAAGCTCGTTATCTAGTGCAGACGTTTGCTCAGATAGAACACTACATTAATACCGGTAAAAAACTCGAAATAGCCCGCTTTCGTAACCACCCCGAAGTAAGGCGATTTGATCAAACTTTTATAGACGCAAAACGTCGTATGCTGCTCGAAAAAGTTGGCCTACCTCGTCACGAGGCAGAACTAGTCATTTCAAAAGCCCCAAAAGTTGTCAAACATTTCGAGCAGAATTTCAGTTGGTGGGAGCGAAAAACCAAGCAAAAAAAGCATTACCGTGTTGCCGATGGCATCACAAAAGACGCACTTTATTCAATGAGAGACATACTAAGAATTCTCCCGCAGTGTCTACATGCAAAATGGGCACACATCCCCTTAAAAGACTTCATGCGAGCTATTGCCTCCAGTTTTTGTGCAAGCAACGACATGCGGCCGACGATGCTTCGACGAGTTTGGGCAGAACGCTTCCAGACATCCTACATGCAAGTGATCGAAGCCACTGCGAGATTGACTGACTCTAGACTAGAAAACGTC
>JBEIGW010000342.1:0-3085 GCA_040381655.1 Deltaproteobacteria bacterium | reverse complement strand
CTTCTGTTTCATCATCCCGTGCAGGTCCTTGAGCCACCCGTCCGCCACGGGGAAGCAGTCGGAGTCCAAGGTCAAGACATAGGCGCGATGGGAAACGCCGCGCGCCCAGTCGATGACGCGGGGTACAAACCAGTCCAGCATCTCACCGTGTTCGCGGTGCGGTGCGGCTGGTTCTCCGCATTTCCACAATTTGCACGGGATCAAGGCCATTGATGGGCTCATCCAAAATAATAATCCGAGGGTTGTGCACGAGGGCCTGAGCTATCCCCACGCGCTGTCTAAATCCATGAGACAGCTCACCCAAAGGAGACCATGCCACCTCGTTTAAGTTTGTTTTATCCAGCACATCTGCAAGTCGCGTATCCACAAGTTCTGAAGGTACATTCTTCAGTTTGGCTACGTAGCGAAGGTAGGCGACGACTCTCATGTCGTCATATAGCGGTGGACGGTCGGGAAGATATCCAATCAATTCGCGAACTTTTTGTGAGTCTGACTCTACCGAAAAGCCGCCCATTACGGCAGATCCTGCAGATGGCAAAAGAAATGATCCAAGTATTTTTAGAATTGTGCTTTTTCCGGCGCCATTTAGACCCAAAAGTCCAATAATTTCCCCTTCGTTTATTTTAAAACTTACGTTCTGAACCGCCGCTTGGGAACCGTAAAACTTTGAAAGTCCCTCGACCTCGATCAATGACATATGAACCTTTCGAAATACTTACAAGTTCATGAGATTTTTGATACTCTACTGCTACTGTGCCAATCCCAAGTTTAAAGTCAACGGGTCAAGTCAGGCCCATCGTTTTTTTGTACCGTCAGGGTAATTTAAAGATCTGGAGGCTTCGCAATGATCACACTTTCAGCAAAATTTAACAAACTCGTCGTAGCATCCGTTTTTGCTATTGCAATTCTCGGCTGTCGTACCACATTGAAGCCCATAACGAACACCGTTGACACCGTGAATGTTGATATGCAGATCGTGGGCCTGCGACCAGCCGACCAAGCGCGAAGTGAGCTGGTTTATACTCTCACTGCATGCGGTCTTGGTAGCGCCAATGGGGTCAAAAATGAATCCAATGTCGTGGCATTTCAGGCTCAGGGCGTTAAAAAAGACGACCTATGCGATGTACGCGTCGAGGCAGGTAAAACGGACGTGGGCGTTGCGAACTGGAATTCCGAGCCAGGATTAATGTATATCGCGCAAAAAGTAAAAATCAGTAGCTCAGAAGGTAAGCTTTCGGGTCTGGCGTTTGTTCAACAGAAATATATTTCACCACCCACTATTCCCAACTCGGAAACGCCCGCACCTGCTGCCATGGTCTGGAAATTGCGCGTTACCGTGGCCTCACCCGCTCCGATCGCAAACTGCACATGCACAATTCAGTGTTCACCAGCCCTTATGAACAACGTGGCCATGCTTGAACCTGGGCAAGCTACGGGAAAAGGCTCCTGTGAGTTTGCCAACCTGGTTAGCCCAGACTCCAAAAATACGTCCTGTCGCAACATCGGCGTCCAATGTGGGAGTGACTTTTATTTAGGGTCTTGGGCTAGCGGGGCAGCCACAGATGGAAGCATAGCAGGGGCCGTCGCCTTGCCGGACGTCTCTTTGATAAAGGGAGCCCCCGATGCAACGAGTGATGCAACTATTGAAGTAGTAATTCCACAATAATTTCATATATTTAAAACAGAGCCTGCTATCAGCAACGCTCTCTTTATCATCTATATACCTGAGGGTCTTCGGATCCCCAGGTTTTTTGTACGCACCACCGTATAAATCGAGCTCAGGCCCAGCCAGACCTTTCATAAAGATTCCTTATTGATTTGTGACAATCACCTCTAGCCGCGAGGAGCCCGCTCGGATAAATAATTTTTAAACTATTTTATAAATCAATTAAAATTACTTGATTTATAAAAATTTTAATGTAAAAGCTTAAATATCCCCTCAAAAAGGGGTTCTGACCCTAATCGGGTCGGCCGTTGAAGTTGCTGTTGTGGAATTGATCTTGTTGTTGAGGTGAGCCATGAAAAGAAAACTTCGCATACGCATTTCTAAAATGACGCTTGCGACATCGTTAATCATCCTAAGTGGTCTTTGTGGTTTTGCGGGCGTGGCCATTTCAGCCGAGCCTGCGAGCGTGAGTTCGTCAAATCAAATAGAGGGGTCAAACGGTTCTCGTATCACCCTGGGTGGTGACGTGTCCTTGACGCCAATTTCTGGATGGCAAATCGAACGACAAAGTCTAGGCATGAGTCTCGTCATGAAAGAATTAATGCCCGAGACGCGCGGACCGATCGACTACTCCAAGCCTATTTTCCAACGTAACATCTCGATGATAACGGTCAACAAACCGAGGTATATCGACTCCGACGCGATCACCGAAATAAAATCAGACATCACGAAAATGATTGCAAGAGATCCCTCGTTAAAGGATTTCTCGTTCACTGAGGCTAAATTATTTGACTACAAGAGTAAAAACGACGGAGTCGTTCTGTTCTCTCAGCTGACGGCGAACAACTACCCCATGATGCTCATGCACGTTGTTGTTTCCGGAGATAAAAAGTCTTATATGCTGACCTACACTGATCTCGCTACTAACTTTACGAATCCAGCAAATTTTGAAGCCGCTTGGACGAGTATGACGTCTATCACCGTGCCCGGAGTCCCACCGAAGCGATTTGAGAGGGAAACGATCACCGCAGGACTGGCAGGCGGCGGGCTGTTAGCGATACTTCTACCCTTTGCTTTAATTAGGTGGCGAAACGCAAGAAAAATAAGAAAAATTGCGGACGAGTTGCAGTATGATTGGGATCACGGCCTTGTAAAAACCGATGCCGATTACAATCTAAGCGACATCCGCGACTTAGAATCCACAAAAGTTATCAGGTACGTTCAGAAGGAAAAGAAAGGCCAGCTGGTTCCTCGCAAAGCTTCAAATAGCGAGTTAGACAGCATCGGTGATTCAGGCATCAAAACGACCAAAGACAAAGACTCATTCGTCAGCTCCGTGGACAGCTTCAGCACCAGGCATAGTCGATTCGGATAACTTCGACCGCCGTGCTTTCCGGTTAAGCTAACGGGCGTGCCGTT
>JBEIGW010000341.1:0-3089 GCA_040381655.1 Deltaproteobacteria bacterium | reverse complement strand
TTTGGTGAAACTTCTGATCACCAAACATGTCGTATTGTCGGCGTTTTTCCGAATCACTCAGAACAGCATAGGCTTCGCTGATCTTTTTAAAATTTTCCTCGGCAGTTTTGTTGCCCGGATTTCGGTCAGGGTGAAATTTCATAGAGAGCTTGCGGTAAGACTTCTTAATCTCATCATCAGAAGCGCCTTTTTTAATTCCAAGAGTTTCGTAGTAGTCGGCCATGCGTATCCCTGAGTCTAATGTGCGTTAAAGTCACCAAGGAAGATAAATCCTAAGATGTAACTGTCAAGTGCGATGATGCTCCGACAGGCTAAAATAAAATAAAACTAAGACATCATAATTTAAGGATTTTTCGAACCCATTCCACCTTTGAAATCTGGCGCAGCATACTGACTTCTTCGGTCACCTGCCGGGCTTCGTCCAGGGTAAACCAGCGGACGTCATGGGATTCCTCGGAAACAGCGGGCGCCTCACCTGAGTAATTAATCAGCAGGTAGCGGACGTCATAATGATAATGCTCAGGGTCTCGGCTGTTGGCTGGGATCAAGTGCCGATCGAGGTCAAAGGGCAGAGGTACCGTCGTTGCCAGGCTTCCAAACGCCGACTGTTCGTATGGTAGAAACTCGAGGGATTGGATGCCCGACTCTTCGAGGGCTTCAGCCATAGCCACTTCATGGATGATGGGATGCCCATCGGCGTGTCCACCGAGTTGCAGCCACATACCAAGTTTTTTGTGGTGAGTGAGCAGAACCTTGGTCAAATCATGATTCATCACCAGGGCCGAGCCGGTCATGTGTCCGTGTGAATTGGACCTTTCAAAGCATTTGGGCTCATTTTGGGCAAAATTGGTGAATAGGCGCGCGCTGTCTACGTCAAAGCTACCAATCCGCGTTTGAGACGGTGCAAGGTGTTCGCACCAAGTCACTTGGTAGCTTTGAAGCGCGCTCAAAAGGTTTTGCCTGTGAGGCATCTCACGTCTTTCATCGAAAAATCAATGTTCATAAACCCGTAGAATGGACAATTGTATTGTAGAACATAGCTTGATCTTGCTGCTAGTAAATCTTGAAATTCAACGTGACTTTTTCGGAACTCCAAGTCAAAAGTCAGCTATATTAAAAGTCTGAATCTTGGAACCCCCTCATGACAATCAATAGGGACAAAATATTATGAGTGTATTGCCAAAATTGTTGACGCCGCTAAAGCTTCGCGAGTTAAAGATTAAAAATCGGATTTTTATGTCTCCCATGTGCCAGTATTCAGCTCGTGATGGCATCCCTGGACCTTGGCACATGGTCCACCTTGGTAGTCGTGCGGTCGGAGGCGCGGGTCTTGTGATGGTCGAGGCTTCCGCGGTGGCTCCCAATGGGCGGATATCTCCCTCTGACACGGGAATTTGGCATGAACAACAGGCACAAGCATTTAAGCCTATTGTGGAATTTTTGGAGTCGTGCGGAGCGATCCCGGCTATACAGCTCGCTCACGCGGGTCGCAAAGCTGGGACCCTGGAACCATGGAATGGCGGCGGTCAAATCAATGAGCGCTGGGATATCATCGGACCGAGTCCAGAAGCTTTTTCCGAAGGTTATGCTGCGCCGAAGGAGGCATCCGCGAAAGATCTTGAGACCATCATCGCTCAATTTGAAACGGCAACGAGGCATGCGTTGTCGGCTGGATTTAAAGCTGTCGAAGTTCATATGGCTCACGGTTATCTCTTGCACGAGTTTTTGTCTCCACTCGTAAATAATCGTCATGATCAATACGGTGGTACGCTGGAAAATCGCATGCGCCTTCCCCTCGCCGTTGCCGCGCGAGTGCGAGATCTTTGGCCCTCCCATCTGCCGGTTTTCGTAAGAGTTTCCGCAGAGGACTGGGTTCCAGGTGGGTGGGATCTCGAACAAACAATCACGCTTTGTCACGAGTTAAAGAAGATCGGAATTGACTTGATTGATGTCTCGAGTGGAGGTGCTGTTCCAGATGCGAAAATACCGACAAAACCTGGTTATCAGGTGCCGTTATCGAAAGCCATTCGCTTTGGTGCTAATATCAAGACAGCGGCGGTCGGACTCATTACCAGCGGACAGCAGGCCGAGCAAATTCTGGTAAGCGAAAGTGCCGATGTCATTATGATTGGACGTGAATTTTTACGCGATCCATATTTCCCTCTCCGTGTCGCTCGAGAACTTGGCGCGGAGATTGCTTGGCCAAATCAATACCTCCGGGCCAAGCCCTAGGTGTTGTTTTGTGCGTCGGTTCTTATGCGGTACCATATGGCGATGGATCGAGTGCTGTCGAAAAATTCAATGTGAAGGAAAACAACATGATGTTAACTAAATTTTATCAAATTACGAGTGGTGTCATTTTGTTGATGTTGCCGAGTTTTTTTCCCCCTAGCGCCCTGGCGCAAGGTCCTGAATTTGAGAAACGAAAGGCAGAGCGACTAACAGAACTTGATCAGAGAATCCAAAAGCTCCAGGAACATCGTGCGTGCGTTAGCGGTGCCGCATCCCACGAGGCACTTCGTAAGTGCGGAGACAAGATGCGTGAATGGCAAAGGGACGAGCGGGATCAGCGCCGTGAACTGCTGGAGGAACGTAGGGAAAACAAGCGTAACTAGTCTTAAGGCGGTCTCCTGCTAGTTTGCCAACTTAGGAGATTGCTCAATCGTTTGCATCCGCCTGTGATCAAGTGCAAGCCCCATCAATACAGCGTTGCGACTAGTTTGATACCATGCACAGCGAAAACCTTGTTTTTTATCGATGACGCGAAAGCCGAGGGAGTGGAGATTATCTGCCGGCGTTTCGCCCACAGCCCACCCGAGCACATGGTCGGCCTCCCATGCGCAAGCAATTTTAAGCCTAGCCGCATGAATGAGTTTTGAGATTCCCAGCCCTTGGTGGCTTGGATGCACAACGAGGCGGCTAATGTATGCTGTGATGCCCGTCACCGAGAGATTTTTTTTGAACAAAAGCTCCTCTGGAAGGTTTTGAAAATTGAGTAAGGTGATTCGGCCGTAACCCACAAGCTGACTGTTTTTACTCAACAGCAAAACGTGCGTTGATAAAAGGTCAAGTTCATCCATCACGCCTTG
>JBEIGW010000340.1:0-3100 GCA_040381655.1 Deltaproteobacteria bacterium | reverse complement strand
GGATAGCAGGTTAGCAAAAAAGCATGAACAACCATCAGTAAAATGGATAGCAGGGATTGAATAATCAACCTGCTATCTTTTTGTTCATGACTATATATTGTTCTATATTTGGTTTGCGTGTTGGTGCGGACTCCGTGCATGAGGCTTATGTACGAGAAGAACCCAAAGAGCCTATCAGGTTGCTGATGGGGTCGGAATTTTCCTTCGGTCTCATCTCTGAAGTTTAGACCTTATGATCCAAACGCGAAAAATGTGTTTCTCGTGATGGGGGCCCCTAACGGTTTAGCCGGCGTGCCGACCGATATTAGGGAGATGTCGGCTGTTTTGGGTGACGCGAGCAACGGCTACAACTGGAGTGTGATTTCAAATGGCAATGCGCCGAAAAAATACATTTTGGACCAACTAACCGCTCAAGCAGCAGCTGTTGGCGAAAATGGTACGCTTGGGTTGTATGTGAGTGGACACGGAAGTCGTGATGGAAAGTTTATGACAGCTGATGGCATGCTTGGCTACGGTGAAGTGGCCAAAGCCATCTCCAGTGGTCGCGCTCAACCATTGCGTCGTTTGATGTCATTCAATGATTCTTGTTATTCTGGTCACTGGGTTGACGGTAACGGCTCTCTTCCGGTTGATATGACTACGTTGAATGAGCCAGCAGAGTTTTTTGCTGATCCAACAGCCGAAGAAGCACAAGCATTAGCTGAAAATCAGGCTCAGATCATGTCGGATGAGCTTCAAAGTTCCAGCGATAAATCAAAAGGCGATAAGATTGAGCAGTTTTTGACATTTGCCGCGTCAAAAAAGTCCCAAACAAGTTTAGATTCGGGTCGTTCAAAAGGTGGCGCATTCACCTGGGCTTTACGTCAGACGTTTGGTTCTCTAAAGAAAGATAACCGTCAGGCCACCATGGGTGATTTTGTTAAAAAGACAGTCGACAAAACTTGGCAGGACACGAGGCATCACTTGCCGGTTTACAAAGCTATTCCTACCACGATGCTTGACGAGAAAGTTTTTGAGTTTGCGGACTAATTTTTTGGTTGGTTTAGACGTTCCCAAACAGAGAATGTAAATGGAAGCGGGGCCTTTAAGTGTGCCTCGCTTTTTATTTGTCCAAACTCTTCGGTTGAAAGCTCTGGATAGAAGGTATCACCATCGATTGCCTTATGGATGACAGTCAAATAGATTCGGTCAGTGAATGGCAAGGTTTGGCGATAAATTTCTCCGCCACCGACAATGAAGCATTCGTCGCCCCATTCAGTCTGCAGTTCTTTGCAGGTTCGAATGGCATCGTCGACTGACTGGCATTGGATCACGCCATCCGGTAGACGCAGATGGTCAGTACGACTGACAACTATACTTAATCGTCCTGGTAGGGGTCGTCCGATTGAATCCCAGGTTTTTCGACCCATGATCATGGCGTGACCCATGGTTGTTTTCTTGAAAAACTTAAAGTCTTCCGGGATATGCCAAGGCATGCCCCCATCGCGGCCGATAACTCGGTTTTCTGATATGGCGACGATATGGCTGATGATCATAATTGGGCTCAGATGGCGACCGGTGCCTTGATGGCTGGATGCGGGTCATAGCCTACCAGCTCAAAGTCATCGTATTTGAAGGCGAAAAGATCTCTTACTTCGGGGTTGATTATCATGGTCGGCAGCGGACGCGGGTCACGCTTTAGCTGGGTTAGAGCCTGTTCCATGTGATTGGAGTAAAGGTGCGCATCTCCAAGAGTATGGACAAAATCTCCAAGCTTCAAGCTGGTGACTTGGGCCACCATCATCGTGAGCAATGCATAGCTTGCAATATTGAATGGAACCCCAAGAAACACATCAGCACTTCTCTGGTAGAGTTGGCAAGAAAGTTTTCCTTCGGCCACATAGAATTGGAAAAAAGCGTGACAAGGGGGGAGAGCCATCTGTTCTATCTCCCCGGGGTTGTAAGCAACAACTATGTGTCGGCGTGAGTCAGGATTCGTCCGGATTTGCTGCACAACTTGAGATATTTGATCTAAGGTCGTGCCATCGGGCCTCATCCATGTGCGCCACTGCGCGCCGTAAACCCTTCCAAGGTTACCGTTTGCATCAGCCCACTCGTTCCAAATTGATACACCATTGTCCTTTAGATACTTCGTGTTGGTATCTCCGGCCAAGAACCATAGGAGTTCATGAATAATTGATTTCAAGTGACACTTTTTGGTCGTTACGAGCGGAAATCCATGGTTCAAATCAAAACGCATTTGATGACCAAAAACGCTCTTGGTCCCCGTTCCAGTGCGATCGGACTTCTCAACGCCCTCTTCAAGTATGCGGCTTAATAGATTGTGGTATTGAAGCATGATCTGGCACCTTTCTCCTATGCGACGGTGTCATCCAACTTTGGGTAACAGTCTGTTGGTGTCCGCCCAAGCGTAAATTATCGCTAGCTGATTGGCATCTTATCTAATTTTACAGACCAATCTAGCCATTATTTAGGGGGTGCCAAGCATCAAAAAAATACATTAATTACAGAATGTTATGGGGGTCCAAGTGAGCCTCTTAAAGGCGGCCCATGGTCGCAGGGCCCCGTGATTCGTTTAGGGTAGGTTTTTTTGAGGACTTGCACCGCTCAAAAATGCTGGCAAACGCCTCGCTAAGGTCCGCAATTTCTCCGGTGTGTTGACCCGCTAGCGCAGTGTTATCGGATGTTAAGCAGACTTCATAGTAGGTCAGGCGGGGAGCAACGGATGTTGCAGTCAAATTGTCAGGAAAAAATGTGTGCAGCGTATCTCTCATAGGGTCTCCTTCAGGGAATTGATTAACACTGAGGTAGAAGCATTTTGTGTGCCAAATTAAATTAATGTTTCTTATAGCCGGCTATCTACGGACAGCATTCTGGTTTTTCTGAAGAACTCTGACACTGAATGAAATTATAAATCTCCTGAAGCTCTTCTTGAAGATTGAGGGTTAGATGTCGCAAGTGTTCGTAGTTAGTCTCCGCACTAGCGTTGTTGCACGCACTTTCAATTTGTTGACAAAGCTCAGAACAGCCTTTTGCGCCGAACATGGCGCAGGATCCCTTGAGTGCATGCGCAATTTCGGAAATTTGTAATGCGTCTTGG
>JBEIGW010000339.1:0-3126 GCA_040381655.1 Deltaproteobacteria bacterium | reverse complement strand
TACTGGGATGAATTTCTAGCAGACCCGCCTGTCATTGGCATTGAAGCACACAAATGAAAATTGCAGACTGTATAAGGATTAAGGCTGCAAGCCTCTGCCTGTAAAATGTTAATTTCAAATTAGCATATTGAAGTCTGTTTGGAGCGTCAAAAAAAATGAACTCTTTCCAAACGACGATTGATAGTAAAATTTTTAGGTTTGAGAGTTTGGCAGATCTTTTAGGAAAGGCGTCCCCTTTTCGCTCCGGAGACGCCTTGGCAGGCATCGCTGCTGAATCAGAGGAGCAGCGGGTCGCCGCACAATTTTGCCTCGCTGATATCCCTCTCAGAGAGTTCACGCATCATGCACTGATTCCTTATGAGACTGACGAAGTTACCCGTCTTATTTGCGATAGATGGGATGCAGAGGCATTTAAACCAATCGCCCATCTCACGGTGGGTGAATTTCGGGAATACTTACTCCAGGGCACGACTACAAATTTAGAGCTATCGAGGATCTCGGCAGGATTATTTCCAGAAATGCTGTCTGCGGTTAGCAAAATTATGCGTAACCAAGATTTGATTGCCGTGGCAAGAAAAGTTGAGGTGACAACACGATTTCGCTCTACCGTGGGCAAGAAGGGTCATCTATCTATACGTCTCCAGCCGAATCATCCAACCGACGATCTCAAGGCGATCACCGCTGCCACAGTCGATGGTTTGCTTTATGGCTGCGGTGATGCCGTCATTGGGGTAAATCCCGCAACTGATAGTGTTGAGCGAATGTATGAACTCCAAAATTTACTAGCGAGGATTATCGCGACCCTTGGTATCCCAACGCAGTCTTGTGTGCTTGGACATGTGACGAACCAAATCGAGGTAATCAATAAAGGTGCGCCACTAGATTTAGTTTTTCAATCAATCGCTGGGACTGAATTTACTAATAAAAGCTTTGGTGTAAATATCGCGCTGCTTCACGAGGCGCAGGATGCGGCGCGGCGTCTGAAACGTGGTGGCTCACAAGTGATGTATTTTGAAACGGGCCAAGGATCTTGTTTGTCCGCCAACGGACATCATGGAGTGGACCAACAGACGCTAGAGGCTCGTGCTTATGGTTTAGCGCGGGCCTTTGATCCGTTTTTAGTGAACACGGTCGTCGGCTTTATTGGTCCTGAGTATCTCTATGATGGCAAGCAAATCATCCGAGCCGGTCTTGAAGATCATTTTTGTGGTAAATTGATGAGATTACCCATGGGCTGTGATGTTTGTTACACAAACCATGCCGAAGCTGATCAAGATGACATGGATAACCTGCTGACACTGCTCGGGGTGGCTGGTTGCAGTTATTTTATGGGTGTACCCGGTGCAGATGATATTATGCTGAATTATCAGTCGACGTCATTTCACGATGCCCAATATGTGCGGCAAACATTAAATTTGCGCCCAGCGCCCGAATTTGATCTCTGGCTACAAAAAATGGGTGTTTATGATCAATCTGGTCAGTTGAGAGCTGCAGATGATTCTTTAGCTGAATTAAGAAGTCGCGCTGTTCATTTATTATCCGCTGGTGTTCCATGAAGACGTTGCATGACCCTTGGTGTTTTCTCCGGGAATACACACATGCGCGTATCGCGCTTGGACGGGTGGGGTACAGTACTCCGACCCGAGAGATTTTGGATTTTCGGCGGGCGCATTCGAGGGCTCGTGATAGCGTGTGGAGTGCGATGGACTTAGAAAAACTGCGTGAGGATCTAGACTTGAGCGGCCATAAGCTCGTCGACGTATCTTCGAAATGCGCCGACAAAAAAGAGTTTCTACTTAACCCATCATTAGGCCGATCGCTGGATCCTCATTCAAGCCGTGCATTGCAAGAGGTGCCGCTTTCCTCAGCGTCTCCAGACTTTGTGCTCATCATTGCCGATGGGTTATCCGCTAACGGAATACATACAAATGCGCCGCTCTTTGTTCGAGAGTTTCTGATGGCCATTAAATCAACGAGTCTAAAGATGGCGCCCATCGTAATCGCTAAATACGCTCGTGTGGCTCTTGGAGATGAAATTGCTTCGAGTTTAAATGCTAGATCGACGTTGATGCTCATAGGCGAGCGGCCGGGGCTCGCCAGTTCAAATTCATTGAGTGTCTACTTTACATTTAATCCACATGTTGATCGAACTGATGCCGACCGAAACTGCATCTCAAACATCCATTCGTCAGGAATCCAGCCGGACGTAGCGGCGCAAATGGCTATTTTCTTGCTGCAAACATCTCTTCAAAAACAACTTAGTGGCGTGAGTCTGAAAATTGAATATCCAGATATTAGCCGACTCCTTGCAAATACATCGCTCTCCCAAAAGAGCGCTATCGACGATAAAACTTAAGCCGCAGATCGACTTTGAGCATTAGAGTCGTTGACCTATGCAGACGACGATTCGTCCTATTGCAGGGGAGGTTTTTTTGTCCAAATTTATTTTAGTTTTTGCCGACTTTCCCAGTCTCGCGCTCTCAGGTATCTAGTTTTTGTGATTCCGTTTGAAAACACATCCGTCGAGACATGATTGAACCTGTATTCAAAATCCATGGTCCGAAATAGCGGAATTCCAGATCCGAGAATAATCGGAATCCTAGAAATGATTAGTTCATCGATCAAGTTCTGCTTCAAAAAAGAGTGGATGGTTTGTCCCCCGTCAACATAGACTCTCGAGATGCTTTTTGCCTTGAGCTGTTGCAGGAGCTCTCGTAAGTCGCCGTGAAAAAGAGTCACTTTGGAAGCTAGGCTGGCATGGACGGTCTTCAGGGTTTGGGTTAATACGAAAACCGGCTTCGTGTAGGGCCAAGTCTCAAAGCCGCATACAACCTCAAAGGTCTTTCGTCCCATAATTATTGCGTCGATGCTGTCAAGAAAAACAGAAAATCCAAAATCAGAATTCTCCGGATTTGGATAATTCATTAGCCAATCTATGCTGCCATCCCTGCGCGCGATAAAACCGTCAAGACTGGTTGCAATGTAAACAATATTTGACACGTATCCCCCAAATTTGGTGGAGCCGGCGGGAATCGAACCCGCGTCCATACACGCGTCGGAAAAAGCACTACATGTTTAGTCTTATGATTTATCCTCTTGTCTTATGCGCCCATAGACAGGCTCATC
>JBEIGW010000338.1:0-3144 GCA_040381655.1 Deltaproteobacteria bacterium | reverse complement strand
CGTCTAGTGCCTTTAATGCGGTTTTTGATTTTGGATTCGCTCTTACTGATGCTTCGAGATAGTAGTCAGTCTGAGTCAGCCATGTGGAGCGCCCGATGAGAGATTCGGTTAGGCCGAGTAAATAATAAGCTTGAGCCGTGTTTTCGGCCGATATTTTCTTGTTCTGCATATACGTATTAAGCATTCCGCTGGCGACGATGAAGTCTACGAGCGCAGTTCTATCCATAGGGTATTCCATGGACATCCTAGCACTTTGAACGATCTTATTGGCGCGAGACAGCTCCCCACCACTTTTTGAAAGCTCGGGCGACAGTTTTTTTAGTGATGATTTCCAGGCTGCCACCTCTCGAGCCATGAAAGTCGGTATGTCGGTGCGCTTACCTAAACCGTCCAGAGTTATGATTGCGCGCTTAGGGTCTTTCTTAACTTGAATGACGACTTTTAAATACTCAGGCAGTGTATCCATCGCGAAAAGTTCATTAGGCTTTGGCCAAGTCTTGAACATCTCCTCCCAGGTTCCAAGGGCGTCATCAAACTGGCGTAGAGCAACTTGTAATCGCGCCTTTTCGGGTGGTGAGAGTTTGTTAATATTGACGTCCTTGAAGAAGTGATCCATTCGAGGTGCGTGTCCTGAATCAGGTAACTTCATGTGGCAGCTCACACAGTTTTCTGAGACCTGCTGGAGAAGATATCTGGATTCGGCGAGAGCGCCTTTGTCATACCAAGTGTAAATATCTTTTATGTCACGCGACATCGATTTTGCGATAAATCCGTAACTGCCTTCAAGTTTTTTAGTGTGTTCTACAAGAGCATTTGTGCCATCTCGCATGTTGCGTAGGTCTGCAAGGATGCGGTCTCTATTCTTAGGATCGGAGAATTCTTTATTGCTCATGCTAAGGGGTAGAACGTTAGTGAGGCTAGAAAAGATCTGGGCCATGATGCTGCGAGTTGCGGCTTGTTGATTATCTGTGGGTGTCGACGACGATCTTGCATATTGCGCAAAGCCAGCAGATGACATGAGCGTGATAATTATCGCACAAAATGATGTGTTAAAAGTTCTTGGGTAACGTTTTGACATGCGAAAAGCTCCTGCCCGTTAATTAAATAAACCCACGTGCATTATAGCATAAATTTAGTAGCACGAGGCGTATTCGGTCAAATCATGACAGAACTAGTAAGGATTTGTTTAAATTTTGAAGCAGATTGCGGCAAAAGACGCGCAAAAGGATTCTTTTTTTGTCGTTATGCAAATTAATGTGACTGTCAGGTTTTAGGATACAAATTGCATAGGAACAAAGTCGTGGTAAGTTGATGCGAGGATATTAAAGGAGGTTTATATGTCAGCATATGTTGTTTGGATATATTCAGGTCACGCAAAGGTTTTTCATCTTAAAGGAGGGGACGTGTCGGTGACAAAAGCGGTGAGACATGATCACGATCATCATACCGCTAACAAAAATGATTCAAAGCATAAGGATAGTCCAAAGTTTTTCCAGGATGTTGCAGATCAACTAAAGGGATTTTCCGACCGTGTGTTACTGGTTGGTCCGGGCGTGTCCAAGAATCATTTTGTGACGTATCTCGAAAATCATCATCAAAGTGATCTGGCCCATCGCATTGTTGGTACTGAAACCATGGATCATCCGACGGACTCGCAGATCGTGGCTTTCGCACGCAAGTATTTTCCTGCCGGAGTGGTGTGAGATTTTTTGAGAGGAGAAAGCTCATGTTGGATCTTTCGAACGTAAAAGTAGCGGATGTCATGACGAAGTCACCAAGATGTATTGAGCCCCATCAGCCTGCCAAGTTGGCTTGGCAATGGATGGATGAGTTGAAAGTCAGTCACTTACCTGTGAGAGAGTCGGGCAAGATTGTGGGCATCATAAGTGAGCGCGATCTTGGTCTTCTCGCATCGCCAGCGAAAGCAGGGCGTGATTTAACGTCGCAGAAGGTGGAAGACGCGATGATATCGAGTGTCTTGACAGTTTTTGAATCGGACAATGTGAAAAGTGTTGCTGCTACGATGTTGTCTCATAGGGTTGGATCAGCTGTTGTTGTGGGGACTGAAGGTGGTGTGTTGGGAATTTTTACCGACTCGGATGCGCTCAGGATTTTGAGCGGTCAACTCTAGCGTGCGTCTCAATCAATCTTGCAATGAAGACGGCGATGTCGGATTTGCTGCCAAGATTTTGGGGCGTCTCCGTTGCTGTCCCTGCCAGGAATGCAGTGGCTTTGTGGTCGCGGTCGCTCACGGCGGTCAGCTCGTTTGCTATCAGAGCGGTTAGTTTATATCTTGAAATGTACTCGTCTGCTAGCGTTCTGGCGCGAGCGTCACTAAGGCCAACTTCGAGTTTAAAGCCTATTTTTGCGCCGCTTTTAATTGTCACTTGATCGATTATCTTCGGCGTCGGGTTGAACGTTATTGTGAGATTGTCATGACCGGATTTTAGCTTTCCCATGGTTTTTTCTGATGGTTCGTAGTCTAAAACCGATGCGCAGAATATACCGCCACAAAGGCCGGAGTTTTCTGCTGTCTTACATTCCCTCAGCATTTCTGTTGTGGTGGTGACGTGGCGAAGGCTACTTGCAGTTCGAGGTTTGTTTTCGCAGGGACCACAGACAATGAGTGTTTGAAAGCCTTGGCGAAACAATTCTTCTCCGATCATGGAGCCAAGTTTTCCGGAGGAGTAATTTGAGATATAGCGAACATCGTCAATGTATCCTCTGGTGGTGCCCATGGTCAGAAGCACTGGTCGATTTGGTCTGTTGCCGGAATTTATGATGTGTGCGACATGATCGGCGAGCACGTCTGGCTCAGGAAATTTTTGTTTGCCTTCTTCTTCTCGCGCGTTAAGTCGGTGTACGTTTGGCCAGGAGCATATTTTCTGTAGATGCTCTTGCATGGCTGGAGCTGCTCGCAAACTGTCGTGCATCGCTGGTAACAGCATCACCGGCTTTTGTTGCCCAAGAGCCGATGCAACGAGTGCCGTGCAGTGAGTATCGGTCATGCCGCGAGCAATTTTTGCTAGTATATTTGATGATGCCGGTGCGATGACCACGCAATCACCTGAAGCAATATGGCTGGTGCTTCCAGCGAACCCCAAGACAGGATCTTTGCCTGCCGCCCATGCGACGGCCATCGGG
>JBEIGW010000337.1:0-3172 GCA_040381655.1 Deltaproteobacteria bacterium | reverse complement strand
GATACCGAGATAAATCTTCAAGAAATTCGGGCGGCTAAGGGACGGATTGAAAAGCACGTGCCGGTGACACCCGTTACAAAAAGCCTTTCAAACTCACAAAGGCTTGGCGTCGACGTGTTTTTCAAGCTCGAAAACTTCAACATTACGGGCTCTTTTAAGATCCGAGGTGCAGGAAATGCTCTGCTTTCGAACAGCGCAGGTGACAAAGAATCCACAGTTATAGCAGCCAGCGCGGGAAATCACGCTCAGGGCGTGGCCTACATGGCGCGACTCCTCGGTCGTAAAGCGACCATTTTCATGCCCGAGAGAACTCCGATGGTAAAAGTCGTGGCCACAAAATCCCACGGCGCTGACGTAATTCTGACTGGCGCGGTTTATGATGATGCTTATCAAGCTGCTGTCGAGTATCGCGATAAACACGGCGGAACTATTGTTCATGCATTCGCTGACGCTTCCGTCATAAACGGCCAAGGGACGGTTGGTCTCGAGATTGTTGACCAATTATCAAATGTGGGTGTAGTCGTTGTCCCCATTGGCGGCGGCGGATTGATCGGTGGCATTGGTTGCGCTGTCAAGGCTCTCCGGCCGGATATCAAGGTTATCGGAGTCCAAACAAAGTCCTTTCCGGCCATGAAAGAATCTTTGGCAGCGGGTCGGATTGTCGGAACGACATCCGGCATGACAATTGCTGATGGGATCGCGGTGAAGCGCCCTAGCCCCCGCACTCTATCTCTTGCTCAACGATACGTGGATGACATCCTACTGGTTAACGACGACGAAATCGCCGCGGCTATCATGAGTCTTATGGAAAAAGACCATGTCCTCGCTGAGGGCGCTGGGGCCGCCGGCGTCGCAGCTATTCAAGTTTACGGATCACAAATCGCAGCGATGGCTAATAAGAAAGATATTTGCTGCGTGATTTGTGGTGGAAATATCGATGTCACTCTTCTCGGCCGAATCGCCAATCGAGGCTTAATCGCAACCGGAAGAATGATGCGTATGACGGTCAGGATGGCAGATAGGCCCGGACAACTAGCAGAGCTTCTGCGCGCCCTCGGCAACACCGGAGCTAATCTGATCGATCTGAGACACAACAGACATTTTGGAGCTCTTTATTATAGCGACGTAGATGTAGAGATTGACCTTGAAACCATTGACTTCAACCACCAAGATCTCATCAAAAAGACACTAGACAAATTAGGTATGCACTACCAGGTTTAAGCTTCACATCATCCTGGCATTCCAAGGCTTGTATAAATTATGCGACAAGCCAAGTTGCTCTAGAATTTTTCCAACGCAAAAATCTACGATTTCTTCTATTGACTTTGGATGCTGATAGAAACCTGGCATTAAGGGAATAATCTCGGCACCAGCTTCGCAAACTGCCGTCATATTGCGTAAGTGAATCAAACTAAGTGGCGTCTCGCGGGGGCATATCAGCAGTTTCTTCCGCTGCTTTAAAACAACATCCGCACTACGCTCAAGAAGATTACTTGAGATGCCAGATGCTACACGAGCCAATGATCCCATACTACAAGGCGTAATAACCATCGCATCTGGCGCAGATGTCCCACTCGCACATGGAGCAAACAAATCCTCGTTTTTGAACACTCTAATTGTTTCTTTTTCTGTTGAAGTAAGTTGGCCCGTTAAGGCTCTCAGCAATAAGCTCTTCTTGGTTAGCTCGTGAGCCGCGACTTTAGCTCCACTATCCGTGCTCACAAGATAAACGCGCTCAACCTGGTCGACTAAGATTTGTAAAAGTCGATCTGCATAAATCGATCCAGATGCGCCTGTAACACCCACAAGGACTCGGTTCAGACGAGATGGAGTTGTGTCAACTTTTGGCATAATGGTCTACCGCAACAAATAAGAGGAAAAGTACACTAACCATGGCATTCAAATTAAAAAATGCGACATTGATTTTTTCGGATGAGCCAAGTCTCATCGCATCACGAATCATCCAATGCTCGACCGTCAATATCAACGCAACACCAGCGACACCAGAATACCAAAACACGCCAGTGCCAGCGGCACGACCAGCAAAAATCAAAAACAACACCATGAAGGAAAACGAAACTCGACTGAGCCAAATCGTAGCTTTATGACCCAGCTTTGCAGGCGCGCTGTGAAGACCACTCTGGCGATCGAAGTCACGGTCTTGAAGTGAGTAAAGCAGATCAAAACCAGCGGTCCAAAAAGCCACAGCTAAACCAACCAAAATAACGGGCACAGTCGCTCGACCCCAAAGTGCGATTTCCGCAGCAATAGGCGCTAGTCCTAGACACAATCCGAGATACCAATGCGTCAACCAAGACAGCTTCTTCATTAGGCTATAAAATGCAAGTACGACTAATAAAGCGGGAGATAAATATCCTGCCAATTCAGAGAGACTAAAAGCCGCTGCAATAAATAATGCTCCGCACGCCAAAGTGACGCTTAAGTAGGAACTTGGAGTAACGGAGCCAGCCGGCAATGCGCGCATCTTGGTGCGACTATTAGCCGCGTCAATATCTCGATCGAGAAAACGATTCATACCCATGGCAAAGCTACGAGCAAGAATCATACAAACCACAATGTTTAAAAACTTGACAGCTGGAATGTTGAACGGGCCAGTCAGCAGCAAAGCTACGCCAACAAATGGCAGCGCAAAAATGCTGTGCGATAATTTAATATCACGGGCGAACGCTCGCAGATTTTGCACAATGTCCCTTCGCCAGCTTAAAGAGATAGCTTGCATAACTTATACTTCCAAAGATCTTTTTCACGATATCTAAATGCTCCAACGCCATCCTTAGGGCCAATGTAACCAGAAGCCAAGACAGCGCCTCGTTCAAACACGCCCACATCCGGAAGTTGTGTGGCACCATCACCATCGACTTTTACCCGGCTAAGCACCCCCTCAGAATCGACCCACTGCATAAGCGTTACAAAACCTTGGTTTCCGTTGGATAACCAGACAGGTTCTCCAACGTGGACATCAGCAAATGGAAACTCCTTTCGCCAAATGATTTGTGCTGGTGACGATGCAGGATCGAGCGAGGCGATCAAAAGAACACCTTGACCGACCATGGAGTCACCACGAACACTTGCCATCATGAGCTTTTTGTCAAGCATCGTAGTCGACCAACTCTCCAGTCCACCTTTAGTCGGCAGTGAGAATTTAACGGTC
>JBEIGW010000336.1:0-3190 GCA_040381655.1 Deltaproteobacteria bacterium | reverse complement strand
CATCTGAACCTAACAAACAAAGCTCTATGTCAGGCGAGCCAGAGTCTAGCGACAAACCGAAACCCGCGCCATTGATGTCGGATTTTCTACAAGCTCCTAAAAAAAAGCGTCGAAGCTTTGTCATTTTGGCACCGGGGCCAAATCTTGACGTAGAGTTGGCTAGCTCTATCAAAAAGTTTTTTGAGTCCCAACATCCAGACGTGAACCTCATTATAGTCGAATCCACCGATGAATTAGTTAAATTTGCCTCGAAGAATATCGTACTTATTCTGATAGACGACGAACTAGCGGAACGATCAAAAACGTTAGCCAGCGTTAGATTTATGAAAGAACAAAAAACTGATGGACCGCTGCCCAGCTTATTTTTTACGAAAAATCCGGCTGCGCTCATTGCCGAATATCAGTCTCAGCTTAATCTTTGGCACGAGGTGGATGACTACCTTTCCATCTCAGACATGCCACGGCACGCACTATTTGCAAGAATCAAATCCGGGGTAGAAAATCGAAACCAAAGACGTGCGAGACGATTTAAAACCAATATTCCTATCATGTTTCAGATACTCGAGAGCGGCGAACATAAATTCTCAGGTGAAATAATCGACTTTAGCTTACATGGCGCCTTAATATCTTGCGATGCAGCTGGGCGCCGCTTCACATTAAAAGACCAGCTGGTCGTCCATTTTCCCGTCAGTCAATTCTTGAAAGGCCATACTGATATCATGCGCGTCTCGGGTCGAGTTCGGCGGGTTTTAATTTCTGGTAATAAGGCAGGCGTTAGCTGGGAGCACCTCAGCGATATCAAAGCCGCTATTCTCACACAAATACTGACATCGGTCGTCAACGTCAGCCTAGCGAGGGCTGCTGCATCGGCCAAGCAGCGTTTCCACAAGTTCCTCAGCCAAGACGATGATGGCAACCCAAACTCGAAATAGCCTTAACAAATTTCAATAATATCATACATTTAAAGATTTATCTTAAACCCCCTGCAAACTGCACCGATATTCCTTTCACTAGGAAGAGCCATTGTTCGGGCAACCTTAATGGTCAGAAAGAAGGGGACTTTATGAACATCACGACTATTAACTCTGTGAGCAAAGTCAGGAGGTCCCTGTTGGCCCTTCTCTCCGCGTCTGCTCTGCTGCTCAGCGCCTGTAACATGGGTGATACCGCTGGTTTAAAGGTTGCGGGTGGTACCATAGATGGGTCTGGAGATGCGGCGAAGTATCCTGGTACAGTCTACGTTGAACTTGACGCCAAGGATTTCTCTGGCCGTAATCACATCATCAGAAATGTCGGCACCCTTGTCGACGTAGGTCTTCCAAACTCATACGCTCTGTTCTTGTCTCTTGCTGACGTGTTTCAGACAAGCGCCGATGGTCAAGCGCAGTTACCAATCATGAAAACAGTAGAAGTGAAACTATTCCTCAACAATGGGGAAAGTTCTATAACTCTGCCTGGCGTATCCATGAACGAGACTGGGTTCATGCAAGACTCCAAAGGCCGATCCTACTCCATGGTCACTGTGGGCGTTAAGGCTGAAAAAGCTGGGAACGTCGATGCAGCAATTGCAAGCAAAGTCGAGGATATTTCATCGAAGATCTTCCTATCGAGCCCTCTCATGGTCGGAAGCCAGAACCTTCGCAATGCAAACACAAGCTACATTATGATGGCCGTTCCAAAGAACGCTCACCCTGCCATTAATTCCATGCGAGCGGCGAAGCTGATGACTGCTGAAGAACGCCCTGATCCATCTAAGCTAAAGGGGGTACTTGTCGGATTTGGTGAAAACACCGTAGGCGGATCTAGGAAATCAGACTTCCAGCTTGCTCCAGCTTTGCCAAGCGTCATGAAGCGTAACTTCGCTGATATTGAAGCACTCAATAAATCTGATTCTGACCAGACGCCTCTTCGCAAGCTTATCGGATCAAATTCCGCTGCGGCAGCGCAGCTCTGGGAGATCACTGGCTCAGGTCTTTGCGGATCAAGTGACGGCTCAAACTACGACACTGGTGCGGCGGTTTATGTAGACGGTAGATTTGCGGGCTTCGGTGTGATCTCGACATCAAAGACGTCAGGATACAAGGGGCGCTTAGACTGTGGCAAAACCAGCAAAGATGATATGTCAACATTGATTGTCAGTCCAAGCTCCGCAGATGTAGCTGCCTTTAAGAAACGATTTAAGTAACCAATCGAAGGTAAACGGAGGATCTGACATGCGATTTTTCACTAAAAATTATGCACTGATTGCTATCCTCGCTTTCACTCCGCTGACCTCAGGATGCTTTTTGTTGAAGATGTTGGGGTTGGGTCTAACTGATGGCGAAAGTAGCGCCATGATGCTTGCTGGTGACGATGCTAATGATTCGACCCAGTATAAGGTAATCGCAACAGAAAAGACGAAGTGCGGCGACAACTGTGAGGGAATCCTTTACTTCCAGTGAGATCATGGGCAACAGGGCGTAGACAATAACGGGACTAGGGAGACGTTTTATGAAACTTACACACATTAGATTATTTCATGCTGCTGTCTTGGCGTTTGCCCTGTCCGCGTCTGGATGTCAGATGCTGCAAAGCCTACTGGGCGGGGGCGGTGCTGGCGGCTTGATGGGTATGCTGGGACCCCTACTTGGTGGTGGGGCCGCTCCGGGACTTGTTGATGAGAGTGACGAAGGAAGTGCGATGTCACTCACAGGTGGCGGCTCGTCTTCGGGCCTTAGCCGCATGGCGACGGGTGGTTACAACCTTCAAGCTGATTTGGCCCCTGAGGATAGTGGCAAGCTTTATGGGATGTACTCGTCGAGGTGAAATCTACGAGCTCATATAAACTTAGATTCTAATGAAGTATCGATGGCGCAGGACTGGGAAGAAAATCGTCCTGCGCTTTTGATTTTTGCGAGATGGCTGCCCAAAGTTATGGCGGATCTGGTTGTAGGACCTACCTTTTTCCATTATAGTAAACCGTTTCCCTGGCTAAGGGGCCGTCATGGTTTCGACATGCGCGGTCGTCGAGTCAAGGCGCATGTCCGGGGTGGGAACGTCACCCGGTTATTAAAGGCGTGCCAACGCTTATTCGGCAACGAATACGCACTCGCAGCTTAATTAAGCTGCCGTCGAACTCAAAGCGGCCACGGCTTTGGGGGATGGCGCAATCGATGTGGCTTGGTGTCACGCTCTTCCGTCTGGAGAGTTG
>JBEIGW010000335.1:0-3216 GCA_040381655.1 Deltaproteobacteria bacterium | reverse complement strand
GGCAAAAACGATACAGCCGCACCCGCTGTGTAGAGTGGAGTTTTTGAGGGGTCCCAATAATTTACAGATGCGTTTCTCGCATATAGAGAGAACATATTTTGAGTATTTTTTGAATCAAGATTCCGGGTGGTGACATCACTATCCAGAATTAAAGCGGACGGAGAGCCGAGTGGCCCGTCCGGACCAACCTTGACCGCCCCTGCAAGAGTCGAATCCACAGTAAAACCCGTCTTGACCGCAGGTCTCACAAAGTTATGAGTTGCATCATGCTCATGCCAATAGACCTGTGTTCCTGCACATTTTGGCGCGGGGCATTTTGTGGTAATCCCGATGGCGGGAATCTCACCCATTGCATCGCCATTAGCTTGCCAAAATGTCGCATTTTTGCCGCCGTTGGCGGCTGCGGAGACGCTATCAGTAAAAGTTGGATGAAGATGATCAATGCCCGCTCTAAAGACTGTCATTAAGTCTTTGTGAATATGAGCAGTAGCTTCACCTCCAGTAGTCTGACCGCCAGCTCCAACGAACCGGACACCAGCGCCCCTAGATTGGAAGGCCGGAAAGTTAAAAGTAGTTTGCGCCGTACTTACAGTGAAAGCAGGCATATCAAGTTGTAGATACTTTTCCGCAAAGGGCGAGGCACTCGTATAGTTCTCCGACGTCTGACCATTATAAAGACAAACCTTGACACCCGTCGCGACAATACCAGCGTTTACTGAAAGTCTTCCCTTCCACCAGTCTTGATTCGAAAGGTCTGTAATATCGACGAGTTTTCCGGAGGCCTTAAAAATGAGTGGACCAGCACTATTTACACTCGTTCCCGGGATGTAAAAACCGTCTCGGAAGGGGCCGGGCATCCTATTAGCATTATGGCTCAGATAGTAGTCACCAAGACTAGAATCGTTCTCCACCTCGACAGCAAAAGTCCCTGCCTTCAGATCATCAACACCACCGGGCTTACTGCCGGTGACATTAATCAATTTAAGAGCTGACTTATCTACTACGACACTATAGTTATAAAGCAGATTGTGCTTTTTATTGTGAATAGAAATCGTGACGTCATAACATCTGTTAGACGTCTCAACCCAGTTTGTCTTTTCTTGATCAGACGGATTACTCATACCCGGCTTGCTCCAGGAGAGCTTTGGATCTGAGCCGCGAGTCAAAACCGTCTCGATATGATCTGGATCCCCTGGCTTAATCGTCCACCACGACGATGGCCAACCAATCAAGTTTGGATTTGATGAGGATCGTGGAACTGCAAATCCAGAGCCAAATCGGTTTTGAGGAACAAACACAGTTGAGTACAGCAACGTGTTTTTTGACTCTTCCAAGCTGATCTGCGGCGGGGTTGTTGCGTCATCTGGACTATAAAACTTTGGTGGCGTGGTATCAGCACCGAGCGAGTTCTCAACAAACACATCGGATAACTCGTAGGACGTGGACCAATCCGCTCCATTTCCATTCTTCCACTGACCCGTCTCAGGATTGAAAATGTTCGAATCACCCGGCGCCTGACTGGAAGATCTGTAGCTTCCGTCTTCTGACCTAAAACCATCAAAGACGATACTGTCTGAAGACAGGGCGTCGCGAACATAACTTCCCCCAGCATCAAGCACGGCAACAGCTAACGGCAACTCTGAGTCCGCGCCGATCTGGCGACCTAGTGGTCTTTCAAACGAGTTTTCCACCAATGCACCAGCGCTCGGACCACCTTTCTTAGACGCAAATATCAAACGTGCAGGTTGACCAGGGGTTGTCGTCATAATTTTAGCAAATGTCCCCTGAACCCCACCATTCGTCAACTGCTTCACCGCTAGCGTAGCCGATGACCTTGAGTCGGTTAGCATATAAGAGTCGGGGATTTCACACGCCGCTGAGATTGTCTCACCAAAATTACAACTGAAATTTGCATTGGGTAGTGTAGGTGACAGTCCAGCCCAGCTTTTCTCACCAATAACTAGAACCTGCATCAGCTTGATGCCCTTATAAGTTGATGCATCAGTAGATCCACTGTCTTGCGCGTAGACACGAAGTTTAAACCTGTGCCCAGTCGGCATTGGGTCATCCATATTCTTACGCACAAGCACTTGTCCAACTGTCGCCGGCTCAGCCGAGACCATCTCAAACGCAAACTTGGTTGCAGCTCCCGCCACCAGGGAGAGCTTAGGAGATAACGCTGGCTTGATTTTTATATTGGAAAAGTCAGGCTGACCATCTACGACATCATACATGCCATTGGGAATCGCTAAGATTCGTCCAGTTCCCGGAATTCCCTTGGAATTAAAGAACAGAGAGCTCATTCCGCCTTTGTTACTTAGTCCAAGATGAATACCGCAAAAAACAGCATTGCCTTCGGGCTGATCACCCACAGCCTGATCATCAGGATTGATGTAGGAGTCGTTTTCAACTAGCTGTTCGTCATTTGGCAAACCCGTTCTTGGCCTACCTGCCGAGGGCGTTTTTGCCATCTTAGGACAAGCCTCAATGGCGCTATATGCACTTGGATTCTTAGTGAATAGCTGATCGACTGTCGATTTAAATACTGCGGCTAGGTTTGGATCTTTGTCATCAAGCGTGTACTTAACACCCCAGTATTTGACATCAGAAAGATCTTCCGAATAGTTAGCCGCGGCATCATAACCTGCTAAATAAAAGTTATATTGCTGGTCTGACGCCAGAGCAACTCCGGTAACGGGGTCGATCTCCGTCTTTTCACTCCAGTTCGCACCGCCTCCACCAGAAGCGTCACGCCATAGAGTTTGAGTGGCTCGACCAGGATTGATTTGGAGAGGGTTGGCGTCGACTGTAACGGTTACTTGACCAGTGCTCAAAGCTAAAGTGTTGTCGACAACTTTAAACCTTGGCCATTGGGTAGTGTCGCTGAGAGGAGGTCTTTTCGACACGATAAAAGCCCGCGGGAATCCTGGCAACGCTTCCTCAGCGGTTTGCGCAGCTGTGGTTCCTAGACCGTTGGTAAACTTTACTCTACTAACAGTGCGATCTAAATCGTCGATCTTCGTGACGGTGACTTCCAAACCGTTTGTTGGTGTTGGGTTTGTAAGGGGCCAAAGGATGATGCGCATACCCACCATATCGCTGAAGTTATAGCAAAAGTTTTCGTATTGATCGCGAAGCTCCATGAGTGCGGGGAATGGAACCGTGGCTTTCTGCGTCGTGTTGCTGAACTTGATCCGCCGGGGAGTTCCTGGGGTC
>JBEIGW010000334.1:0-3229 GCA_040381655.1 Deltaproteobacteria bacterium | reverse complement strand
TTCGTCAATCTCACAGATAAATTTCTGGTCCGAAACAACCCTGACCAGGCACAAAACTTCGCGCGGTTCAAAAGAGCGCAAGACTCGGTTTATAGGAATACTGGTTTGGGTACCACCGCCGATGTCTCAGAGCTTTTGAGTTTTTATGTCGCCCGAAATAAATCTGATATCCCGGGGCCCGACCGTGATGGCTTTGCATTAGATACAAATGACGACGTCGCTGGCGGTGACTTCCCAGGAGGTCTTGATGGGTCTGGTTCTGAGCATAGTTGGGCTGATAATGCATTCAAAAATTACTCCAATTACCACACGGACTGGGTCGGGCGCACACTTGATATTCAGCAAGGTGAGATTAAAGATCTCATTGATTCACCGTCCCTATGCTTTAATACGGGCCAAAGTTTGGCGACCATGCAGGATCCAACTCCTACTATTCAAAAGTATCTCCAGGTAGACATCGACTTGTGGGATATGTCAATGCCCCCGGTTAATGGCAGGAAATTCCTGCCCATTAGCTCAAGGGGTGCTGGGCGCTCCGTTCGCTCCATTGGTGATGCAAGCGCTCTGACATACAAGAGCCTTGCGGAGCCAAACACTCATGGTGATATGTTTACAGTTGGGCGAACCGGACCTGACCACCTGCACGCTGTGTTTAGCGATTCTTGGCAGTCGCCAGGCGCACTTCCAAATTCAAATACTGGAGGCTTCGGATCTGGCGGCAGCGTAATGGTCACCGACCCGCAAAATTGCGACAATGGTCGATGGGGACTTAAGTGTGCTGGTCAAAGAGTTTATTGGCACGTTCATGACTTTACCCATAACTTTATCAGACCTGCATATGGGGGCTACAATTCAACCACTAATACCTACCAAAATTTCACCCATGACACTACTATGCCTTACAGTTCAGCTGTCGGTTATTGTCCTCCCGGTGGTATGGGGTCTCCCTGCACAGTGATTTTGCCGCCGATTAATACTGAAGCAACTCCACCTGTTCCACCAGAGTCAAGATACCTCGGTAGTTCAAGATCGCACAGAATATGGGGGAAAGAATCATGGCCTGGGAGTACGTCAGCTGGACTTAATTACTCGGGATGGGACGGGTACAAAGTCAATGGCCAAGGATTTTTTGATTATGTTAAACTACCGAATCGGTCGAGAGACTGGGGCACCATTTCGCACTACGTTTCCCCACAGGAAAATGGTTTGACGTCTCCGTCACCTTCGAGCTTTAAGCGTGGAACTGGATTTAATTTCCTCTCCGGCCCCGGTTGGAAGTTAAATGTCTCTCGAAACGGTCCTGTCGGTTTGACCACAGAGAATTATTTTAGTATTGATTTTTCCTTAGTCGACCAATATGAAAATGTTACTGGTGCAGGAACATGGGCGAGATACTTCGCAGGATATAATGTCCCTAGAAAGTTATATGCATGGTATGAGGAGGATCCGCAGCAGGGTATTGCTTTGCCAAGCCCTTCGCCGTCGGGAGCCAATCCAACGATTTTCAACAGGAATACGATTCCAAAGACAGTTGCTGAAGCAAAGTCTAGTGGAACCGTCTTCGATGTCATCATACCCCCCACGGGTAATGTCGGACTAGTTAGGAATCTCGAATCTAATTTACCATCCCAACGGTTTCAGCTGGTTAAGGCTAATCAGAAAGTTCGTTTAAAGCTGCGTCTAGAGGATACAGCTGCTTTGGAGTGGTGTACCGGAACGCGATGTAAAATTCCCGCGATTGGTTCTGATCCACAGGCGCAATATGTTGAAAATTTCATCGATGTGACAGCCTCACCAGGAGATCGCCAAAGTCTTGTGATTTTCGATAAAGGTAAGGGCCTCGAGTATGAAACTGCAAATTTTTCGACCATATTCCAGTCCACAAGACCTGGCGACATTTTTCCAATCGTTCCGAACGGCTTAAGGGTTATTGAGTCTTATCTTTGCGATAAAGACAGATTTGGCAATATGGGTGATTGTTCGTTCTTCGCGGATTGGCAATTCGTGGAATCTTCCACGCCAGGTCTTGTCAGTGGAGGTCAAAATAGCCAGTCGAAAGCTTTAGAGTGGTCGCCGATCAAGCCAGGAACTTTCAAGATCCAAGGCTCTAGAAATGGTCTTTCATTCACCTCAGACACAATCACAATTGTTGGTAAGCCCCTTGATAAATTTGTCATTGACCAAGGCGAGTTGTTGCCAAGCGCCATCGTGAACGCCGGACAGGTCATACCATTTAACATCTGTATGGCCGATGACCTTGATAATCGGATCACATCAGAGATAAAAAATGGTGGGGGCCAAGTCGTTACAGATCCAAATGCTTGGCACACAGTAGAGTTCAATAGTCTTCTTGCTGGGAAAAACAGCGAAGAGAAATCTATTGAGTTCTCCGCTACGGCGGATTTCGCCCAAATTTTCTCAACGGGCCTAGTGGACGTAAAGTTTACTGCAGGTTGTTCTGGCTTATATGCGCGTATCCTCAATGCCAAACCATATAATACACCTCTATTCCAACTCAGTTATGATGATCTGAAACAGCCCAACGCGCAGAATATTCCAAAAAGAGTGACGGGCGATGGAATTAAAGTAGCGCGAGTTCTTCCTCTTCAGATACATCATTTTGTTTCATCGCCAGAAAGCACAACCGTTACAGCTCTCGGGAAGCAAGTCCAAGCATGGTCTCAGTACGGTAATCCTTTTATTCCTGCTGTGACTGGCGGTAACGTCTTTGATGTGCGGTTCGAAGCTCGGGATATTTATGGAAACGCCACGAATTACAATCAATCAATTAATGTCAAGCTACTAGATGCAAATGGCAGTGATTTAGTGTATGGCGGGACAGGCTGGAAGCCCATGTGTGATGACTCTGGCGGGACAGCATGTTTAGCTGGAGCATTTCAGAATGAGGCGCAACTATTGATCCAAGGCATTGCCCTTGATATTGGCGGCAAGCCGATTTTTGTGGCCGCTCAAAGTACAGACGGCGCAATTAGTACAGATGTATCTCGTTCACAGGCTGTAATTCCTATCACGTCGGCAAAAACCGTGGCTAGTTACACGATTGATATGACTCAAGCTAAAAATGTCACGGCTGGACAAGCTTTCACAGTCAGGGTCTCGGCGCTTGACAAAGCCGGCCAGCTTGTCACCGGCGCTCAATCAGCTCTGAGCTCGATTGATTTTGAATGGTTTAACGTAAATCAGCTGGGTGCTAATTTTGTTTTCGAAG
>JBEIGW010000333.1:0-3234 GCA_040381655.1 Deltaproteobacteria bacterium | reverse complement strand
CGTAGCCTGCGTAGAAGTCAGCAACGCGGCCGATGAGCTCTATGAATTTGGAGAAATTCACGATCCCCGGTCTAAAAAAAACGTCCGAATCTTCAGCGTCGAGATTCACAAGTGAGATGGCGGCTTTTTGAACTTCTTTGATGTTACGTACAAAACCTTGCTCGTTACCATTTAAGGGCTGTAGCATGCGCAGCACGTCTGGATTCACAAGATCTCGAAACTCCGGGCTTGCTAGTATTGCTCGTAGATCCGAGGCAAGTTTTTTGTGGTCAGTAAGAGCCAGGTCAAAAATGCCTTTTTCCTGCAGACGCTCCGCTAAACTCTTAAATGACAGCAATGCTCGCCATTCGGGCTCAGCTGCTACTTGATTGGCATAACCAATCGTTGACTTCATGAGAAGAGCTAGCGCGCTCGCCTTTGACTGTCCCTCAAGAGACTTCACGGCTGGATTTAAAGCCATACTTTCATAGAGAAAGGTCGTGATCGTAGACGAGCTGCCTCCCGCAAAAGCATGGATCTCGCCCCATTTCGGCAAGAGCCTTGCAAGACCCATGACGTGCGCGACAATGTGTGTGCCATTACCTCGCAGCGCCACGCAACGTTCGGGGGTCGTCGTCACGGCTTCTTGAAGGCCGGAGTCCGGATTTTTGGCTTTGCAAGATAGGGTGGCTAGGAATGCTAGTGGCAAAAAAATCTTGAATAATGATCGCGGCGTCATGTGTGATCTAGCCTTATTATTGAGTCGTGGAGTGGGGGCTGTCGTTCAGTCATTATAAGCTATATCGATGTGAAATTTCCATATTCTAGGTAGTAAAAAGCCCCTCAGGAGAGGGGCTTTTTGCAGTTAAGCGAAGATGTCTCAGTATTCTTTGAAGAAGCGCGTAGAGTTGCACGTTGTAGATAGTGCAACGCTGTTGAGCGCTGCCGTTGCCTCAGAGTCGATGACGTCGAACTTTATTGAGGAAATTGGGTAGGTAACCGTTAGGTTGAGATCCTTGTTGGCATTGTCAGTCGTCGGCAAGCTATAATTTGGCGTTAACTTGTTGGTGCTGAATGCGCCGGCTTTTAGGGCGAGCGTAATTATCTTTCCGTCACCAGAAATATTCACATCAAAATGCTCCGAAGCGTTGTTTGATGTGTTCGAGGTGGTTAATACGGCCTGAATTCCCGCGCCGCCGAGAGTTGCAACCCAGTTGTCTCTTTGACTAACGCCCGCCGCTAATTGGACCGGACGGTTTACAACAATCGTCACGGTGCCGTCAGCATTGTAGCTTTGGTTACTTGCCGAACAAGCTACAACCGCTAAAGCATTGTTAGTCTCACTCAAGTCCACGTTAAATTCCCAATTGTTGCGGTCCGGGCTTAATGCGCCGCCGATACCCAGAACAAATGTTCTGGACGCAGCTGGACCAAGGTCCTGAGCTGCTGATGGCGTAATCGTCAATTTATAACGAGTTCCATATGCGATCTCTGAGGCTGCGAACGTAGCGACCCCATCAGCTCCTGTTGTTTTCCGGGTTGGTACGAGTCGCGTCCCCAACGTATTCAAAAATGTCCCATCGAATGCAAACTGGCCTGTCGTAGTGACCGGTTGTAAATCAACCATGACGTCAGCTATAGCTTTCTGCTCATCTCTTACGTTAATCACGAGGGAGCGGGTCCCGTCTTGTTTAGGATACAGGCGGAAATTTCCGAGAAGGATAGGGTCTGGAATTGGAGCCTCTTGCGTGACGGCATTTGGTGCAGGGTCGGCTGAAGCACTGGCACTAGTCGCTACCCGAATAGGGCGACTCGATTCAATCTTAACCTGCGTTTCGAACGGTAGATATCCCGTAACATTTGCAAAAATCGGCACAGTTGTTTCAAGCGGAATATCACAGATGTAATATTCGCCCGTTAGATTTGCGTCGTCTCTAAAATACTGCGCACGAAGCTTCTGGCCACGAATCAAAGCGTAAATTCCGTCTGGTTCTTTCAAGGTCGATAGATCAAAGCGCTGACCGGTGAAGCCATTCATGATCACGCCCTGAACGCAGCCAAAGCCATCACGGCGGGCGTAGTTCGGAATCAGTGAACCAGGTTTAGGTTTGTCTTTTTCCTGGCAGCCTGCAAGAAACGGCGTCGCCATTACTCCAAGGAGTAAAGTGCTCAGCAACCTTCGCATCATCGATCCACTAACAGTTGGTAATTTTATCATCGCCACAATTCCTCGTTTGGTTTTTGTTATCCAAAAAGTTAAAAGACACCCGATAAAAATCTTGATTCCGAGATTTTTAGGGGTTTCGACGGCTAATATGGAAACTTAAATTAAAAAAGGGGGCTTACCCCCTAAAACACTGAAATTAATACAAAAATCCAACCGATCGTGTGAGATGGATCCTAAGAATGGTGGGCTGGAAGCGACGTCACAGGTTATCTAGCCTAGCATTACTTATTTTGCAGTTTTGTGTGCTTACCGCTTTTTGACTGCTCTGTGTAGGCCTTGACCAAGGACTCAGGTTTGACGTCTTTTGATGCCTTAGAGTCATACCAGAGGTTTATTTTCTTGGTGACGTACTCTGGATTTTGAAGAAGGAGCTGGTCGCCCCAAAGTCCACTTTCACTGTACACAGTGCTGAATCCGGAGCCTTTGAATTTTGTGTCGTAAGAGAATCTTCGTCCACCATCATGATCTTTTCTCTCGTGTAGCAAAACAGCCTCGTCAAGATCCGAATTTGTTCCGTCAACTTTGATAAGAGCGCCATTCGCGGGCTCGCTAAGTTCGACAATTTCAGCCGTGACACCGGCGTCACCTTTATAGACCCTCACTTTACCCTTCGTCTTCACTGCTTGCACTGCTGCTGGCTTCGCGCTTTTCGCGGGCCCTGCATAGGTCGCTATAGGGGTAATCATACCGGCTACTATGACAGCGCACTTGATTGCAAAATTCATGGTGATACTCCTTCCCTGATTCATATGAATGAAATTACTCAATAATAAAAGTGCCAGTTCCAGCGGATTCGTAGCTGTTTCTAATTTCGTATTTACCCTTAGGGAAATTAGCGAAGAACACTAGGGATTTTTCAGCCTTGGCCTGCGCACAGGCGCCACCAGAGATATCCTTGCCGTCCTTATTGAAGACGCCAAAACAGGCTGGCGCGCTACTTGAATTTTTTAGTTTGATTTGAACTTCAGAGCCTTCTTTCACTTTGGCACTTGCGGGCTTACATCCGCTTTTGCACGAGTACGTAAACT
>JBEIGW010000332.1:0-3237 GCA_040381655.1 Deltaproteobacteria bacterium | reverse complement strand
TAGTGCCAGTTGAGATTTAAGGGTATCTTTTTAGCAAAGCCCATGGAGTCAGTTGAATGAAGCAGATGATCGACCAAATAAGGCGGGTGCTCGAGAACGGGATTGCTCTTGGCCGTGAAAACCTTGTGGAAGGCCCCGAGATCCATGAAATTCAAGAGGTGGTCATGGAGTCCCTGCCAGGTATGGTGGACCGTCTGGCGAAGCGCGATTATGATCCGGGCCGTTACATGCTGTACAAGGATCCAGACTACGGATTCGTTGTTATGATGTTGGTGTGGGCCAGGGGTCAGTCAACACCCATACATGCTCACGGGACTTGGGGTGTTGAGGCTGTGATCAAAAATCGCGTGCGGGTGACGAGTTACTCCTGTGATGATCACGAAGCCCGAGAGGTGGGATCTGTTGTGTTACCCAAGGGTGCGGTAGCGTACGTGTTACCCCCTGATGCTGATATTCACAAGGTGGAGCATTTTGGCGACGGCCAGGCGATTACCGTTCATATTTACGGTCGAGAATTGATTGAAAACATGGTCTTTATTCCCGGACAAGGGTTTAAGGGTATGCCAGTCTCAATTAATAAGCTTCCGGAAGACTTGGACTGGTTTTCTGGCGTCCCGAGGCCATCAGATGTCTGGCCGCAGGCCTAATTAGATCAGGCGGCTAGATTCAATTGTGACAAAACAAGCGTTCAAAAAAAGTGGGGGCATGCGCCGGCTGAAACAGATAGGGCCGGTGTTGCTTATTTGTTTGTGCATAAATTTAGTCGCCTTATTCGCGCTTCGCAGCGTGCATTTTAATACTGGCTCTAGCGTTTTATCCGACCTTTTGGTGACGCTTGAGAATAGATCCCTCGATTTCAGGTTTTTACTCCGTGGTAAGCAAAAGCCTTCTGGCAAAATCGGCATTCTAGCAATTGATGAAAAGTCGATTCAAAAATTTGGTCGATGGCCGTTTCCTCGCAGGATTTTTGAAAAAGCTTTCGTGAATTTGAAGAAGGCTGGTGTTGATTGGATTGGCTTTGACGTGGTGTGGGATCAGCCAGAACGCCCGCTGCTCGAGGATGCCATACCCGAAATTGAAAAAATAAGGTCCTCGCCTAAAGACGCTCGGCTAGCTTGGAATGCCATCGATAAAATGCGTCAGGCAAGTTTGTCGGACGTTACGATCGCTGCGGCAATCAAGGACTATGGCAAGATTGTTTTAGGTTATTACTACTACTCGCCACAAGATAAAGAAGCGCTTAAATCTCTTGCAGGACGTGAGTTTGATGCAATCAAGAATATGCAAGAATCAGTGATTCAGCTGTTTCAAATACCTGATGGAATGAGCTTTAAGGACTATCCTGATTTAAAGATCGGTGCTCTGGTGGGTAACACCCCCGTGATTGCCGCAAGCTCATCTCATTTCGGTTTCTTTAACAATGACTCTGATAGTGACGATGCTATTTGGCGCAGCGTTAATTTGGTCAAACAAGCCAATGGCAATCTCCTGCCGTCTCTCGGACTTAAGCTGGCTGCAAATATGCTTGGTCGGCAGATTTTCGTTAATTTCGATCGAGTTGGGGTCGAGTCCATTATTCTGCCAGACGAACAAGACGATAAAATTATTACCGAGATTCCTGTCGATCCGGCCGGAAATGGCAAGATGATCATCAACCATCTTGGCCCATCTGAGACGCTTCGACACGTCTCGCTTGCTGATGCTTATGACGATGTGTTTTCCGCAGAGGAGCGCAAGGCGCTTAAGAGTATGAGTCTTTTGATGGGGCCAACGGCAATTGCCATAAACGATCTGAGAGCAAATCCGTTCGACATGAAGTTTAACGGCGTCGAACATCACGGAACACTTATTGATAACATCGTGTCCAAACGCTTTATCAGTCGCCCCAAAGATGTCATGGTGACGGAAGTGAAAGTTCTTGTGGCTTTGGCACTTCTATTTGTTTTGGTGCTATCGTTCTCGTCAGCTTTTTTTTCCGGCGTTTTTTTGCTGGCGACCTATCTGATTTACTTTCAAATCGATAAGTATTTCTGGTTTAGCAAGGGTATATGGGTTTTTATGGGTTTACCTTATGCGCAGGTTTCAGTGATGTTTATCGCGGTGACGTTGTACAAGTATTTTATCGAAGAACGGGAGAAGCGGAAAGTTAAAGGGGCATTTCAGCATTACCTTTCGCCGGAGGTCATGGATCAGGTTTTGAGTGATCCAGAGAAATTAAAATTAGGTGGTGAGCGTCGCGAGTGCACGATGTTCTTTAGTGATGTGCGAGACTTCACAACGATATCGGAGCGGTTGCCGCCCGAAAAGCTTGTGGAGTTGATGAACGACTATCTCTCGCCGATGACTGAAATTATTCTTCGCAATCGTGGTGTCCTAGATAAGTACATCGGTGATGCCATCGTGGCTTTCTGGGGCGCTCCTATTGATGTCCCAGACCAGGCCGACGTGGCAGCACTAGCAGCGCTTCAAATGATTGAAAAGCTTGGAGAGCTAAGGAAATCATTTCCTGACAAGAATTTCCCACCCATCGATATTGGATGCGGTCTAAATACGGGTGTTGTTTCAGTTGGTAATATGGGCAGCTCCGAGCGTTTTGCATATACCGTGATGGGGGATGCGGTCAATCTTTGTGCGCGTCTTGAATCTATTACGAAAGAATACGGAGTAAGATGCATCGTTAGTAACAACACGTTGCTACGCATGAAGGATCCCAAAAGGTTCTTACTTCGTGATTTGGACGATATTGTGGTCAAAGGGAAACGTGAGGCTATAAAGATTTTCGAGCTCATGCATCCATCATATTTTCAGGTGCAAAGTGTTATCGGTGAGTTTATCGGTGAGTTTGACGCTATGAGAAAGTCCTACCAGGATCAAAATTGGCCTGTTGCTAAAAAGCATCTTCAGGCGTGCCTGATGATTCGGCCTGAGGACGGTCCCGCCAACATATATGCCTCAAGAATTAAAGAGATGGAGCATCAGCCGCGCATCGAGAATTGGGACGGCGTGCATAGGTTTAAGCACAAATAAATCTTGGAAACTGGCCTACTTAATTGTGCCGCTTGTCCCGAGAGCTCTCTAGCCCTCGGGCATTTTTTTATTTTGATTTCTGACCCTTACGATGTGCCTGGCGGACACCCTCACCGAAACGTTATGTCCAGGCTCTATGAAATTAACTCAGTGCTTGAAAATCACCTGCCCCTACCACATGCCCTTGCCCGGTCATACGCCGACGCCTGT
>JBEIGW010000331.1:0-3258 GCA_040381655.1 Deltaproteobacteria bacterium | reverse complement strand
CTTCTTGGTCTGGATCTTAGGATCAGTTGGCGCCCTCACCGCAAATACCCCCACGTGCTGCCCAACCCCCCGACTCCTTTGACCACAACGGCCTCTCACCACTAGCCAAGGGCACGGCAACTGCCTGAGAGGGTTCGGTAAAACCTGGTTTTGCCTTTAGGACAACTCGTATATTTGCCTAGATTTACTGGGTATTTTTAGATAATTTAGCCAACACACAAGCCGCCTAACCCTACGCCGTGAGGTCGTGACCGTGACATTTGAACTTCCAAGCCTTTCCTCCATCGAGCCCATCATGACTTTGCGTATATTTCTGATGCTCCGTCTAACACAGCACGTGGTAGAGACCTGGCTGGCCCGAGCTAACAGATCCTGGTGGAGTGACAGGACGCGCCAAGATGGCGCTGCTGAGATCCTTGGGATCAGCGCCGCAGACATGCAAAAGACCGTAGCCTATTCAGGGGACAGGTATAATCTTGCGCGCATCAGCGCGAGTGTCGGCATCATCGCTACATTTTTATTTTTAGGATTTGGTGGACTTGGCTGGGTGGAAGACACCGCACGCATGACAAATGACTTTATCGAAGGCGGCGTCATTATCGAGGGTCTGCTGTTTATTGGAATCCTGACTATTCTTTCGCAGCTTCTATCGCTTCCATTCGCAGTTTACAGTACGTTCGTCATCGAAGAGCGTTACGGTTATAACAAGCAAACTGCCGCCGGGTTCGTATCCGATCTGCTAAAAGGACTCGCTCTGGGAATGATTCTAGGCGCCGTTATCTTGAGCGTCATTTTGTGGATCATGGAATCCATGGGTGCGTCATGGTGGATTTATGCTTGGGCGGCTCTGACCGTCTTCAGTCTCATGACGGCATGGATCTACCCGAGTATCCTTGCGCCCTTATTTAATAAATTTACACCTCTGGAAGAGGGCGAACTAAAACGCGCCATTTTAAGCCTCGCTGACAAAACTGGATTCAAAGCTGATGGTTTGTTTGTGATGGATGCATCCAAACGCTCAGGGCACGCAAACGCATATTTCACGGGTATATTTGGCAAAAAGAGAATCGTTTTATTTGACACGCTGGTGAACAGCATGAACACAAAAGAAGTCACAGCCGTTCTAGCTCACGAGCTTGGCCACTTCAAACTACATCACGTGCGAACCGGCATGATCAGAGGACTTATTTTCTCCTTCATCATATTCGCCGGAATTGGCGCCATGCTCGGCAGTAAGAATTTTTACCTCGGATTTGGACTTACTGGCGTTTCGAATTATGGCGGACTGGTTGTGTTCTCTCTTTGGTTTGGGCTGATCGAGTTCTACCTGCAGCCTCTTCAAACTTGGTTTTCGAGGCGTAATGAATTTGCGGCAGACGATTTTGCAAAAAAGACACTTGGATCTGGACTCGATCTGGTTTCAGCTTTGAAAAAGCTTCGCGAGAAAAGTAGTATCATGCCAATAGCTCACCCTCTATACTCAGCCATGTACTACAGCCACCCTCCGATGCTTGAACGCATTAAGACGCTGGAAACTGCCACTTAAACTAGTGACTACTTACAGTAGTTGGTGAAATCCGAAATCTACAATTTCAGTGCAGACATTCTGCCGAGATATGCCCCTGCCTGACATCTCGGCCTACCTGCGTGTTATCATAGTAGATAGTAAATCCATGCTGTTTTTGTCCTTAGCGAAGGTAAAGGGGTAGACCAAAATGAACCAGTCATCTTCAAAAATGCCGCGACGCGCAGCAAACAGAATTCTTCTCCTCGCGGCCGGCACTCTAATGGCCTCCCTTGAGCCAATCTACGGCGTAACGATCGGCGCCTACGCGGTTGGCAATCACTCAAACTGCGGCGCAAGTAGCATCCCTGGTACAATCGTCGAACTCGATAAGTTTTTTGACAGCAAAGACTTCCCGGAAGACTTTGAAAAAAACTTCTACTGGAGAGAGGGACGAGTCAAACAATCTGAATGGACAAAAGCAGGTGATTATTTTGCATCATCTGAAACAAACACGAGCTCTGACGGCGCAGACTCAAGCCTTTTGACTTACATCGCAAGTCACGGCGTTACCAGTAGCGGGGTTTATAAAGCCCTTGCTGGCTCAAAAAATTTCGGCGGCTGCTACATTCCAACAACCAGCCTCGAGCTTGGCAACAATCTAAGTCGCTACGCTATTTTGTCAACTTGTCAGGGCCTCAAAATCGGAACAGGTGACTACCCTAATTCTTCCGGCGAAAACCCATCGCGCACCTGGAAGAATGCGGCCAAGGGACTCAACTGTATCTTTGGATACTCTAATAACATGGCTGATGACGATGGTTATGGAGAGTACCTGCTCCAGAACATTAAAGACCGGAGCGCGCCGCTAGCAAAAGCATTTATGGACGCATCCGAATCTGTGTACTCCGATAACATCCCGGCCGTTCTCTGCTATGGTTCTACGGAACAAGATGCTGCGGATTACATTCAAACCAATACGACTTTTGAAAGTCAGTCCAGACCCAACACCGCATCATCTTGGGTTTACCGCATGGTTTCCCCGGTCACGGCAGCGAGAGACCTAGGCACTGAGATCCCCGCAGCGCTGCGGTTACAACCAAAGAAATTTGATGTCGATAAGATCGCTCGAACATTCCTTGGTCAGGGAGCTTTCAAGGAGAAATCCTCGAATCGGTATTTATTTTCAAGTTCAGCTGGACGAGCCACCTATGATGCCGAAAATGGCACATTTTCGATTCAAAACAAACTGATCGACGCCGTAAAGAGCGAGGATGTTCCAGATCTAAGAGAAGCCGAACAGATCGCAAGACATGTGCTAAACGTGAGTGGACTTTCATCACTCACGGGTGAGACGATGCTCTCGGCCACATCTGAGGACGTGTTGGGCGGCGCCCTGGGCATAAACAAAATCGTCTCAAGAAAATTCACATTCAAGCAAGTTCTCGCAGGCGCGACGGCACTATCACAGCAGGGCTCAGTCGATGTAACCGTTGGACCTGCAGGCGTAGTCACCGAAATTAAGGCTGCTCTTGTCGAAGCGGATACGTCCCTCAAAACGTTAGCTCGTCCCACCAATATCAAGTCGCGAGTTGAGGAAATCTATCAGACTGCTATCAAGCACGTTGCACAAAAATCACCCGGCTCATCATACAGCTTAATGAAACATCGCGTCGGTTATGACGCTGGAAAATTCAATCGTCTGAAGAGACTGGCGAACGCAGATGTCGAAGTATCTGTAGAGGCGGGGATCG
>JBEIGW010000330.1:0-3278 GCA_040381655.1 Deltaproteobacteria bacterium | reverse complement strand
TTCAGTAAAGCCTAGCCCGCTCCGCCGCAATGGTGGGGGATTCGAGGTAGTCGTCATAAGAGATCACCTGATCCATCCAGCCTTTGGGCGTTAGCTCAATGATCCGTGTGGCTACCGAATTCACAAACTCACGGTCTTGGGAGGTAAATAAAATCGTCCCAGGATAATTCATCAGGCCATTATTGACAGCCGTAATCGACTCAAGATCTAAGTGATTAGTTGGCTCATCAAGAATCAGGACATTAGGCCTAGCCATCATCATGCGGGCCATCATGAGCCTCACCTTCTCGCCGCCCGATAGGACATTGGCTTTTTTGGTAGCTTCTTCACCGCTAAAGAGCATCCGGCCCAAAAAACCGCGGACGTATTCCTCGTCGCGCTCACTCTCTTTGGAAACATACTGCCTTAGCCAATCAAGCAGCGTTAATGGCTCGTCAAACCAGCCAGCGTTATCTTTTGGAAAATATGACCTGTGGGTCGTGATCCCCCAGCGAAACTCACCGGCAGTCGGCAGCCGGTCTCCCGTCAAAATTTGGAACAACAACGTCGCAGGTGTGCCGTCTTTACCAACAAAGGCAACTTTTTCGCCGCGGTTAATGGTCAGATCCAGGTTTTTAAATAGCACTCGGCCCTCAAGCTCACCCGTTAAGCTCTTACACTGCACGAGATCTTTGCCAGCTTCGCGCTCTTCGACAAAGTGGATGTGCGGGTAGCGCCGATTTGAGGGCTTAATTTCATCTACAGAGAGCTTCTCTAGCTGCTTTTTACGAGACGTCGCCTGTCGAGACTTTGAAGCGTTAGCAGAGAAACGCTCGATGAAGGATTTTAATTCTTTGATGCGGTCTTCGGCCTTTTTATTTTGGTCTTTTTGCTGCTTCAATGCGAGCTGACTGGCCTGATACCAGAACGTGTAGTTACCGGTATAGAGCTGGACTTTGCCAAAATCAATATCAGCAATATGGGTACAAACCTTATCGAGGAAATGGCGATCATGAGATACGACGACAACCGTATTCTTAAATTCAATCAAGAACTCTTCAAGCCACATGATGCTCTGGACGTCTAAGTTGTTGGTTGGCTCATCGAGAAGCAAGATGTCGGGGTTACCGTAGAGAGCTTGGGCCAGCAGAACTCGAACTTTTTGCCCTGCCTCGAGATCTCGCATTTTCTTCGTGAGTAGGTCGTCACCAACACCTAGTCCATGAAGCATTTCTGCTGCTTGCGCCTCGGCGTCCCATCCGTTTAGTTCAGCAAACCTCGCTTCAAGCTCAGAGGCTCTGATGCCGTCGGCCTCAGAAAAATCAGGCTTCGCGTAGAGTGCGTCTTTTTCGCGGATAATGTCGTAAAGAAACTTGTTACCCATGATGACCGTCTTCAAGACATCAATATCATCAAACTCAAATTGATTTTGTTTTAAGACTGCAACACGCTGTCCAGGTTGCACAGCAACGTCGCCAAAATCCGGAGCGATCTCGCCTGAGAGGATCTTCAAAAAAGTGGACTTACCGGCACCGTTGGCACCAATGAGGCCATAGCAGTTACCGGGAAGAAACTTTACGTTCACGTCTTTGAATAAAATCCTTTGGCCATAGCCAAGGGTAACGCCGGATGTGCTGATCATGGGCTCTATACCTCACTCGTGTGAGGGCGGAGTATCATGCCAGTGTTTCTAATACAATGATAAAATGGCATAAAATATCATTAATAGGCCCCTCCAATGCCCCAGGCTGGCCACCCCCCTTTAATATGGAACCCCAGCTGGGCAGTTTCTGCCTATCGAGACCGGATGCGTACTGACGATACCCCCTTCTAGAAGAGGGGTTAGCTATATCGTGACGCGAATGATACCAAATTTTGTCCCGGCACAAGAACAGCTTGATACGGCCAAGTCTTCCCATCAAAAAGACACGACCTCCTCAGATCTTCGCTATTTTACCAAGCAAGCCTTCATCCGCAGAAGCTTAGCTCAGCAGGAAATGGTTATACGCATCGGCATGTTTTATAACGCGATCGCCATGGTCGTTTTGCCGATTGCTGGAAAACCACCGTTGATCAATTACTTTATCATGTTGCATGGATGTCTATTGACGCTAGCTTTAATAGCATTATTCAAAACGCCCAAACGTGATCTAATACTCCGAATCGCTATTCCAGTTCTTCTGATAGCGCCGGCTCTCATTAATTTTTACGCCGCTAACTATCACATTGCTGAAAACGACCAGGTTCGTACAGTCATGGGAGCAAGTACTGCCATTATTTGCGGTAGTTTTATGTCGTTTATTGATCCCAGGAGTGCCTTGCCTAGGGGATTAAGTGCTTTACTTTGCATCGTAGTTGGATTTCTAGCTTTTTCCGAGAGCGCAGCAGGTGGGATTTTGACCATAGTCAATGGCGTTGCCGTGGCTGGTAGCTTTGCCGTCACTTTAATTCATGATCGCGATTTCCGAACAACCATTGAAAGGGAGTACAGACTACTAGTCCAAGCGGCTCCTGCAAAGATTGTGCGCGAGTCTGCTTCGTCAAATGTGGACGTGAACAAAGTTTTCGAACCGAAAATGCGCCATTGTGTCTGCTTGAGTTCTGATTGGCGTGATTATCAATCGGTGAGCGCATCTGTGTCTGCCGACAACCTTGCGGGCGCACTGGGGCGATACTACGATATGTGTGAAAATCTCTTAGGCCAGGTTTTCCCTGATGGAAACTACTATAGCGACTGGATCGCTGACGAATTTTTCTTGGTTATTTTCGCGAAAGACGAAGCGGAAGAAAAAAGACTCGTTAATCTAGCACTGAAATTTGCTGAGGAACTCATTAGGGAAAAGGAAGTGTTTCAAAAGGCTAATGGCGTACCCGCCGCTATAGATGTGGGCGTCTCCAGCGGGCTTGCCCTGATAGGAATGATGGGTCCTGCGGGACATCGCAAAGCTACAGCACTCGGTGAAGTGCCGGGACAGGCAAGACGGTTGCAGTCCCTAGGAAAAACGATTCGCCAGGCACAAGGGGATACCGACCGCGTGATATTTGCAGCGCCGACCTTAATGGAAATTACGGAAGCACTCGCTGTAACGGAATTCAAGCTTGAAGACAAATATCAGCTTAGAAATATGGATAGCACCAGTGTGTTTTACCTGGAACCGCTAGAAAAATCTTGAGACTAAGACAGCGTACCTTTGCAGCGCCGGTGACGTCTCGAGGCGAAATGCTTTCAATCAGTACGCCCACCCATATTTATTCTTAATGTGCTGGCAGACCGATTGGTCAATATCAAGACCTGCTCG
>JBEIGW010000329.1:0-3281 GCA_040381655.1 Deltaproteobacteria bacterium | reverse complement strand
CTATCAGGATCAGTTTTAAGTCTTGATCTCCCAGGGGAACTACCAGCTGGCTCTGAGGTCACACTCGGCCTAACTTACACAATCAATAAACCGACCAAAGGCACTGTTAAAGGCCTCATGCACCGCGTGGACTTTAAGGGTGATCCTATTTTTGCGACCCGCAACTGGCCCTACTACGCTCGCTACTGGCTACCAAGTAATGATCATCCAGCCGATACGGCCACGTTTCACTTTAATTTAGCTGTCCCCCCTGCTGCTGTGGCAGCTGCTAACGGTGCTCTGGTATCGGGGGACTATAAAAACGGTAAGGGCCTGGGTCGCGATGGTCTTCGCCGCTTTGAATGGGACCTGACGACACCCATTCCTGTTTACGGCGTCAGCATCGTGGTTGGAGATTTGGAAGTCATTGAAGACACGGTCTGCTTTGATCCCAAAAATAGACTAAGCCTAAAAAGAGTCCCCTGCGATCAAGCTCCAGTGAAAATTCCTTACGTCTACTACATGCAAAGGCGTCACCCCGAAAAAGGGACCTTTCTGAAGCAGGCCGAAGAAGGCATTAAGCAAATGATTTTAATGTCCGGTATCCTTGGACCATACCCCTACCAAAAGCTTGGTTTTGCCAGTGCGCCGCAGGACTTTAATATGGAAAGTGTCTCACTCATGGTGATGATTTCTCCTGAGGCGACCACCCATGAAGTGGCCCATCATTGGTGGGGCAATACGGTGTACATCGAACACTGGGGCGATCTTTGGATCAGCGAAGGTCTAACGAGTTATTTCACAGGTTTTTATAATGAGATTGCCCGTGGAAAATACGAAGAGTGCAGCTCCACCGAAGGCATCTTGAATAATCCACCAGAGACAGATCCACTAAAAATATTCAACGACACCCCCTACTGCAAGGGTGCTGCCGCTATTGCTGACCTGCGCGCGGTCATTGAGCACCTCGCAAAGGGATCCGGTCGCGGGCAGAACGGGCGCGATGGGTTTTTGCAGGTTATGCGTGATCTCTATGATGCTTTTAAGTTTAAGCGCCTTGGGAGTCGAGCTTTGGTGGATTTCCTACAAGCGAACACTCAAGGCTCTCTTAAAAAGCTTGATATTGTGGTGTCAGAGCCCCGGATCAAAGAAGCAATCTCCGCCTGGGAGAAGAAATGGCTCACCAAAAGCAAAGGATAGATCAAATATCCTTAACTTTTCGCTCATGACAACCAATTTATTTTAGATGCTTAAGGTACAGATTAGCCTTAATTTCTTTTAAGTCGATGGCAATCAGAGCCCTGTCCAAACCTATGAACGCTAGGCCTTCAGGTTTTTCCATCTCCAGGGGCAAACTGACAGTTTTTCGACGTTTAAAAGTCGTCTCAGTCAGCGTTAGAGTATCACCAATAAAGTAAACCGCACGCATGCGGTCCGACAACAAAGCCATCTGGCCATCGGGCGTAATTGCGATTTCACTTAAGTCGAGATCTTCATGAAACTCACTTGAAGGTCGCCAAACTTTACGCGCGTAATAGGTCAATTTTTTTTCAGGTACACCTGGCCAGGAAAAGAACTTAGAAGGCTGCTCCTCTTGGCTGAAAGCTTTTAGGCTACTTGCTGAAACCCCTTGGGCGCTCTGCCCTTGGGGAACAAACTCAATCAAGGCCGGTGGATTTTTTTCTTTGACTGCTAAAATATGACCATTCGGCAATATGCTAAAGCCTTCAATGCGACTGCCTGGGTCTTGATCCCAAGCTTTCTTCAACTCAGAAAATTGCTCATCGTCCGGCTTAAATGCCAATTCGATTTGTCCGAGCATCTGCCGATGCTTAAAATCGAACACCTCAATGGTCGCGGCTTCCTCATTTGAGATATAAATACGGCCACGGTTATCAGCATAGATAGCCTCCCATTGTGAGCCGGATTTGGCACTAGCATTTGGCTTTGCTACGCCAGCCCACGCCCCCAAATCAAACGAGTCGAATTTTAAATCCCCTCGACTGAGATTGTCTAAATCAATAGCCAGCAGTTTTTTATCTGCGTCATTGATTGCAATAATTTTTCTCTTGTCGTCACGTGCGTCATGAAAGATCGAAAGACCCGATAACTCATGGGCTGGCAGTGTAAATGAACCGACGCTGTGCTCGTCTGGCGTTATGTTTTGGAGGGCGCGCGCACGACTAGTCACTCCGTCTCGAGGGCGACATTTAAAGCTAGAAACACAGACGAAAGCCAAAAGTAAAATTATTTGCACTGCGGCTCGATCAGATCGCAATTTATACCGCCAATTTTTACTTAGTTACAATGGTGCCGTTAGTCTTTGTCGGAAGCGCACAGTCCTGAGATTCCGACTGCCTAGTCCAAGCAGACCCTGTGTACCAATCAATGAGCTCCGCACCTTTTGAGTTTTTGTAAGAGCAACCCTTAACACCCGTTGTAGCGTCGCACTGAGTTTGCGCGTAAGTTCCTGATTCTTTCTCACAATCCACCTTCAAATCAGTTGCATTCTTCGCTTCGATGCAATAACCAACATCAATTCCATTGACCGTCTTAGGAACCTGGCAGCTTTGGTAGTAGTCTCCTGCACTGTCATCTTTCGAACCGCAGGAGTTCACAAAAAAACTAGCCAATACAACAGCGAGAAATACTGGGCCTCTCATAGCTTCATTCTCCAAGTAAGATTCTTAATGACTTGTTAGTTTAACACAGGCCGCCCCAATTTTCTCACTGTATCCTGGGATTACATTCCTGCCTTTGGATCAGTCTAAAGAACCAAACCGTCCAGCTTCATAATCCTTGAAAGCCTGCTCCAGCTCCCGGTCCGTATTCATTACAAATGGACCAAGGCCCACCATGGGCTCATTTAAGGGTAGGCCCCCAAGAAATAAAAGCTTTGCAGCCGATTTTGCCTGAAGGTTGATATGCGCACCCAGCAAGTCAAAGATGATTAGCTTAGGGCCAGTCACTAATTCCTTGTTACAAATAAGCACCTCGCCTTTGAGACAAAAAATAGCACAGGTGTGTCCCTCGGGAACCACAAGATCAGCATTTGCGCCTTCGCCAAGGGAGATATCCCATATGTTGATCGGGGTATGAGTTCGGGCTGGTCCCTTAGACTCAAAAAACTCTCCAGCAATCACCCTTAAAAAACTACCGTCTCCCGCAAGGCTGACTTTTGGAATCTCTCCATGAGCTAAGGTCTGGTAGTTTGGAGCCGTCAATTTTTGTTTGGCTGGTAAATTAACCCATAGCTGCACAAGCTCAAAAATACCGCCTGTTTTGGAAAATTTTGAACTATG
>JBEIGW010000328.1:0-3284 GCA_040381655.1 Deltaproteobacteria bacterium | reverse complement strand
ATCGGGTTCAGCTAAGCGGTTATGACTTCATTCTGAAACACGAAAGTGTTGTCCATTACCAGATTCATCGTGGGATGGGGGTCCATCATCCGGCTGCCGCGAAACGAGCAGCGAGGCTAAAAGTTGCTATTTTTGTGGGTGGACCACCTGCCCACACGTTTGCTGCTGTGATGCCGTTGCCGGAGGGTTTACCAGAGGTTCTTTTTGCTGGGATGTTAGCCGGTCGGCGATTTCGTTACGGCAAGTGGAATGGCTGGACCGTCGCAGCTGACGCCGATTTTTGTATTCTGGGGACGATCGATCCGGCGGCTACCAAGCCAGAGGGGCCGTTTGGGGACCACTTGGGTTATTACTCCCTTCGACATAATTTTCCGGTGCTAACGGTAGAGAAGGTGTTTCACAGACGAGACGCTGTTTGGCCATTCACGGTTGTTGGTCGTCCCCCACAGGAGGACACAACGTTCGGCAGTATCATCCATGAGCTTACAAAACCAATGGTACCGGTGTCGTTGCCTGGGGTTAAAGCGATGCATGCTGTTGATGTTGCCGGTGTACACCCTTTACTTCTTGCGGTTGGTAGCGAACGCTATACGCCTTATCAAAAGATATCTCGTCCTCAGGAAATTTTGACGCAGGCCAATGCCATTCTCGGTTTTAACCAGGCATCGCTCGCCAAGTACCTCATCATTGCTGATGGCAGCGGCCATGATATTGACATCAACGATGAGATGGCGTTTTTCGATTACTGCTTGAGGCGAGTCGATTGGTCCAGAGATCTTCATTTTCAGACCAAAACGACTATGGACACGTTGGATTATTCAGGAGAAGCCGTTAACAGAGGCAGTAAACTAGTCATCGCTACCGCTGGGCCCGAAATTCGCCAGCTTGCAAAAAAAATTCCTTCAGATTTTAAAAGCGGCTCAGTCGAAGGTTTTAACCTGTCCGACGCAAGATTGGTGGCCCCAGGGATTATCGCGGTGAGTGCCGATGCTTTTACCACATACGAAAATGCCTCCAGGGAATTTAATGCACTGACTAGGACGTTAAATGTTAGTTCAGACGTTGCCTTAATTGTCATAGTAGATGACGCCGAATTTTGTGCTGCCAGTCCGGCAAATTGGCTTTGGGTCACTTTTACTAGGAGCAATCCGAGTCACGATATTTACGGTTTTGATTCGTTTTATGAATTTAAGCATTGGGGTTGTAAGGGTGCTTTGATCATTGATGCGAGAATCAAGCCTCATCACGCGCCGCCATTAGAAGAAGACGGTGATGTGGCGAGGCGAGTCGAACAAAAATTTTCTTGGATATGGAGAGGGTCATGAGTAAGACGTTTAGTCCTGCGGAGCTAGCAAAATATTTTGACCACACTGCGCTCAAGGCGGAGACGTCGGCCGACGACATTAGAATGTTATGTCAAGAGGCAAGAGAGCTAGGTACAGCTGCGGTCTGTGTGAATCCTGTCTGGATTCCATTGGCTAGCTCGATACTGAATGGGTCGAGTGTTATGCCAATAACAGTTGTTGGGTTTCCTTTAGGTGCTATGGGAACTGAATCCAAAGTTTTTGAAACTCGCACAGCTATTAGTTGTGGCGCCAAAGAGATTGACATGGTCCTTTCCGTTGGTCAGATCAAGTCCAAGATGTTTTCTGAAGCTAGAGCAGATATCGTTGCAGTCAAGAAAGCTTGCGGCTCAGTGCCGCTCAAAGTGATTTTTGAAACGAGCCTTCTCAGTGCTGATGAAATTTCAATGATCGCTATGTGGTGCGCCGAAGATGGCGTTGATTTTGTTAAGACGTCTACGGGTTTTGGCTCCCGGGGGGCATCTGTCGCTGATATCAAAATCATGCGAGAGGCGATCTTGGGCGTCAAGGGCGCTAAGACAAGAATAAAAGCGTCTGGTGGCATCAGAACGTTAAAGGATACCCTTGCTTTGATTGATGCGGGGGCCGATCGAATCGGAGCTAGCGCGACGCGTGCCATTTTGGGCGAGCTTCAGGGCGGAGCAAGCGATCAGAAAAAGGGATATTAACAGTAAGCCAGGCGTTGACCTTAGGTCAGTGAATCCGCGGAGCTAAAGGGGTGCTTTGCGCCGCTTTTGCTTCAATATCCATCCATGTCGAAAGTCTGCCACTGACGGTTTGCGTGGGAAAAAAAAGCTCCGCTGTTTTAATAAAGAGTGGAACATGCGCACTCTCTGCTAGAGAGAAGTCTATATAAAATGTTTTTAAATCGCCTGTTGGAAGAGCAGACGTAAACAAGCAGAAGCGTTCGCAGCTTCGAGCCTCAATCATAGCGGCTACCAGCAGACGATCGAGTAGGTGTTCATGCCGAGGATGACGGACGTGAGTCAGCAGTGCTTTCACGTAGGGATCAACGTCGTCATTGGGCAGAGGAATATTGCGTTGCTTCAGCAGTTTGAACACTTGGTGAAAATGCTGCATCTCCTCGATGGCGAGACCAATCATCCGGTCCTGAAGTTCTGGATACTCGGGGTAGCGATTAGCCAGCATCAGCGCTGCCGCGCCGGCCTTCCTCTCACAAGAGGCATGATCAGCCAAGAATGAATTAAGATCACCTAGAGCTAAAGTCGTCCAAGTCTCAGGTGTTTCCCATCGCAAGGGCAGAGAGCGTCTTATTTCCTGCAATTTTTGTTCGATGTCGGTTGTCATATCTCAAACGTTTGTAGTATTTATCCCGAAGTATGACAAGGCCTGATCCCAGAAAAGTTATCGAAATGACCGAGTTTGGTGCGTTAGTTGAAACGGCCGATGGCTCTCTTACTATTTGCCACGATGGCCATGGTCAAGATTTTCACTCCCAGGAGGGAGCGCAGTTTGAGGCCTGGAATCTCTATGTCGTTGCAAGTGGCTATTTAGATTCTCTTGTCTCGGCATCGAACCAATACCTCTATATTTTAGATGTCGGCATGGGGCTTGGCTATAACGCAGCCGCTTCGATTGTGGCGTGGTACACCGGTTCAGGCGCAGTCGATGTCGATATCACTAGCCTTGAGTGTGACGTCCGCTTGGTAGAGGCCGTTGCTACTGGCGACGCGCCATGGCAGCGCGGATGGAGCGAGCCCTGGCTGGTTGGGCCAAAAGAGCTTAGACATAGCGAAAATGTCTATCGCGCTTCGATAAAACACCCTCTCTCAGGACGATATTTAACATGGACTGTGATGGTTTGTGATGCGGCTAGTATGGATTTGAAAAGTATTGAAAAGACCTTTGATTACATTTGGCAAGATCCGTTTACGCCGGAGTTAAATCCGACGCTGTGGT
>JBEIGW010000327.1:0-3306 GCA_040381655.1 Deltaproteobacteria bacterium | reverse complement strand
GGATGATGGAGCGTATGCGAACCAGCCCTCCGCGCGTAATCGACGGTATTAGCGTGGAAAAAATGCGCGATTTTGAAACCTCGCAAGAGTTCCTGTTCACCGAAGGTGAAATCAGGCCGAGCCAGAAATTGACGCTTCCTCGAAGTGACGTGTTACAATTTACTCTAGTAGACGGCACGAAGGTGAGTGTTCGCCCATCTGGAACTGAACCTAAGATCAAATTTTATATTTCGGTCAAGGATCAGGCGGCTAAGGGTGCATCTCCTCGCGAACTACAAACCATGAAGGCAAATGCTCTGAGGCGACTGCAAAGGATCGAAGAGACATTTGTTGGCATGGCAAAGAGCTAGAAGACTGCCGTCTCAAAGTAGGAATTCCGCAAGTTTAGAATTAGAACTACGAGCGGACATTTGAGGGGCCACCACGTGAACAATAAGTTCATCAAATCAGCAATTATATCTTTATTATCTGCGACGATATCATTCGGCCTTACTGGCACTCAGGCGCTCGCCGCGGTGGGCGGATACAAAAAAGCCACCGAGGGCGAAGATGTTATTAAGAATAAACTCTATCCGAAGAAAGGTAAGGTTGAGCTAAACGGTCCTAATCTTGGACTGATTCTCAACCAAAGCTATGTGGATAGCTATCTTATCAATGCGGGCATGAATTACTTTTGGAGCGAGTCTTGGGGAATGGGCGCAGAGCTCTCATTTGTATTGAATAAAGATCGCTTTGAGCGCGACTGTGTTGAAAACTTTTACAACGACCCTGACTATGAAATTTCGGATGAATGCGGAGGTCCGGATAAAATTGTTGATGGTGATGGGGACGGTGAGAAAGGTAACTTCGGACCGGCGTACGTGAATATTCGTGAATACAATATGCTGTTAACAGGAAACGCCATCTGGAATCCCATTTACGGTAAAGAAATTTTCTTCCTTGCAGCAGTCGTGAATTTCGACGTGTTTGTGACCATGGGTGGCGGGCTTGCTATGACGACATTTTACCCTTTGGACACCTCGCTCAATAACGGCAAAGAAAGCCGCGGAAACTTCCCTGCGCCTGGAAGTACGACTGGTCAGCGACCGGGGGCTGAGCCGGATGAAACTGACTCATACGGGAAAGCCGGTCGTCCAGCGCCCCAAAAAGAATCAAAAGTATTTTTAGATGCTGGTATTGGCCAAAAGGTTCACATCAGCCAGAAGCTCAACTTCAAAGCTGAGCTAAGAAATCATATCGTTCTGGGAACTCCTGGTGGTTTTGATATGTTTTTCACGCTTTGGGGCGGTTTAGGATTTCGATTCTGATACTGCCGATACATGATCGACTGACAGCACAAAAAAGCCCGCGAACTTTAAATTTCGCGGGCTTGAGCATTTCATGGTCGAAGTCATCAAAACGGAATATCGTCAAGTCCTGCCGTTTCTGGGCCGCCAAATCCTGTGACATTACCGCCGCCAGTCATGGGCGAGCCTACATCAAATTCTGGAATCGGTGTTGATGCGGCGAAGTTGCCTGACTGAGTCGCAGCCTGGTTCGAACGTCCGGCGTAATTTTGTCCAGTCTGAGCATAGTCACTGCGCTGACCAGGAGAATTCAAGAACTGAACATTTTGGGCGACGATCTCTGTTTGATAGCGCTTTTGTCCAGTCTGCTTATCATCCCATGAGCGGGTCTGAAGTTTGCCCTCTATGAAAACCGTACGCCCCTTAGCCAAAAACTTTGCGCAGTTTTCTGCCATCTTGCTCCAGACTACGACGCGATGCCATTCTGTAGTTTCCTGCCGTTGACCGTCTGCTGACATTCGATAGTCGGTAGTTGCCACGCTAAACGTCGCCACGGGAGTTTGGTTTGCTGTATAACGAAGTTCAGGGTCTTGTCCGAGATTGCCTATGATCATAACGCGATTGAGCGAGCCAGCCATGCTTAGTCCCCTTATGCGACTTCACCTTAAAAATTAGATCGACTTCCTAAAGATAACTCATAACCCAGGCCCTTCAAGGGATACAACAAAAACCGTCAGCACGGTGGAAAATATCCGCAGGATGCGATTGACACCAATACAACAAATTGATTTTATTTGATTTTTAATTCAAACGTGTCTTTTTCCCATATATCGTGCAAAATGGTACGAATTTTGCCCGTTTATTAATCACAGCACACTTGCAAGGGACTTGGGTAGCATGGCTGGAAAATCAAATATTAGTCTTCTGACATCAACGATAGCGCTCCTAAGCATCAGCGCAGTTTTATTGGCGTGTAAAAAAGAAGAAGAATTTCCTACTCTTGGTAACCGCGTGGCCAATCCTGTCGACGTGGCTGTCGATTCAAGCGAAACATACTTTTACGCGCTCAATAGCGACTACCCCCGAGATTTTAACCAAGGCTCTCTGTTGGTGTTGGATACCGAGGGAGCCAAGGTGAGCTCGGTGCCTCTGCCACGCTTAGGACGAAGCCTCACCGTTGCGGGATCAACACTGATCGTTACGCTCTCTAACTCTGGTGAATCCACACCGAAGATACTCTTGTTTGATATTTCCACCCCTCAAACTCCAAAGTTGGCCAAAACGATCGAACCAACGGAGTGTAACCCGCTAAATGCTGTAGCCAGAGCTGGATATAAATACTGGGCCGTTAGTTGCTCAAATGGCCCGCTCTTTGCGGGAGAGCTAACGACGCCGCTCGGTAATTCGACCTTAAAAAAAATCCGAAATTTCAGAATGTCCAGGCGGGCATTGCATCTAGACACCACACGCAATCTGCTGTTGGCGTTTCCGACGGACTTTGGCAAACAAGAATTTAGTGATATTCAGGCCGACGACAGTAAAACTGTGAATGAGGCTGATGACTCAGAAATTACCCAACCAAACGAGATACCTGACCAATACGAACGCTCGCGACTTGAGCGGGCAAAGAAATCCCGCAATGAAATCCATCAGTTCTCAGTAACTGATTTAAACGAATCCGCCACAAGTGGTTGGCTAGAAAAAGACCTGATCTCGTCCATGCAAGATCTACGTTGGATTTATTTTAACTTGACGAACTCCGACGGCTCACTTGATATGCCGGCCACCGACACCAACCAAAATACGAAGTATTACCGTACCAACTTTTGGGAAGCAAAACCTGACAGTTCCGACGCCAATACGTTTTACATTTCCCATCGTGGCTCGATGGATTCCCGCGGGTGTTCCAAGACCCGCCCCGACTTCGACCGCGGGCCCGCCAGCGGCTGACCGCCAGAGTGGAGCTGCCTTGTCATTTGACGGACGGAACGTACCACTCAAGTGGCCCCTCCGGCACCGC
>JBEIGW010000326.1:0-3331 GCA_040381655.1 Deltaproteobacteria bacterium | reverse complement strand
GTTGTTTAAATTGAATGTTGAAGTGCAATCAGCTTAGGCATGGAGAGGGGTAATGACAATTTGCATTGATAGGTACTACGGCAATGAGTTCCTAAATAACGATCTTTGGACTTACTTCCACGATCGCAAAGCGAAGGTCGACTTCGTTCGTCGCCGGCCTTACAAGAAAAATGATAATGCGCACGTAGAGCAGAAAAACTGGACGCACGTTCGACAGTTCCTTGGGTACGATCGTCTCGATCAACAATGGGATGTAGATTACATTAACGACATGTACACAAACTATTGGCTGCCGCTGTGGAACTACTTCACGCCAGTCATGAAGTTAAAATCTAAAACGCGCGTAGGCGCTAAGATCATCAAGGTACACGACGAGCCCAAGACACCCTACCAACGATTGCTCGACTGCCCAAAGCTGTCCCAAGAAGAAAAGCTCGCGTTGATGGCGCGAGCCCAAGACCTCAATCCGTTTAGGCTGAAAGATGAGCTCGAGAAAAAGCTAAAGTGGTACTTCCGAATCGTCGATATACGTAAAAAACAAAGCAAGGCAGTCGGATCATGACTCCCTGCTCCTCGGTAGCATCTAGCTATGGTTCAATACGTCAGGCAACGTGACCTCCAGAGATGATAAATTTGTTTCTAAAAGTTTATCGCTGTTTGTTAGGGGTGATAGTGGGGAGCATTGCTGCCCCATGCGGAGACAAATCGTCTCAAGCTAACTAAATGCAGTAAATGTTTGAGCCCTGCATTGTATGTTCGCACGGCACATTTCGAACTTTTCATCATTCTTTATGCGCCAGCGAAAGTGGAATGATTCTTGTAGGAGTAAGCTGCGTGTGAACAATGCGTTTGCGAATTAGCGCAAAAATACAGCAGATGAAACCAAAGGAGAGTTCGACATGCAGCTCAAAGAAATAATGACAAAAGAAGTGGAGCTTCTAGATTCAGAGGCCACCGTGAAGGAGGCAGCTCAAGCAATGAAACGCCGGAAGATTGGAGCGCTGCCTTTACGTAAAGACGATCGGTTAGTCGGAATGCTGACTGACCGGGATATTGTAGTCAGAGCATTAGCGGATGGCCTGGATATCAGCAAAGTGAAGCTGAGTCAGATCATGACTTCACCGATAGCCTATTGTTTCGAGGATCAGAGTATTGAAGACGCAGGCAAGATCATGGAGGAGAAGCAGATTCGGAGGTTGCCAGTCCTCAATCGCCAGAAGAGATTGGTCGGCTTCGTATCGTTGGCCGATGTTGCCGTGCAGGGTCGGGACGATCTTCTCAGTGGGAAAGTTTTGGAGGCTGTATCTTTAGCATCCGTACATTGAGCTTGGCCTCGTATTTAATTCTAATAAATCAAAATCGAAAGCTAACTGAGAGCTTTTAAAACCAAGGAGAATGAAATGAAAAATCCGTTAACTGTGTTTCCTCGACGTTCGAACCGTCCCACCCAAGGCCCATGGAGAGCAATGGCCGATCTTGAAAATGAAATGGATCTCTGGTTTGGGAATCGCTTGGGATCTTTTCCCTCGCTTTCCGCATTACCCGAGGGCTTCGACTTTTCACCGACCGCTGATTTTCAAGAAACCGACAAGGAGTATGTTCTTAAAATGGATATTCCTGGCATTAAGAAAAGTGAAGTCAAAATTGAAGTCGAAGGCAATACCTTGACGGTAAGTGGTGAACGTAAAGAAGAGCGGGAAGAAAAGACCGCTAAGCGACACTACACTGAGTCCAGCTACGGCTCGTTCATGCGCAGCTTCTCTCTTCCGCAGCCGATCAATGAGAAAGAAGTTAAAGCGCAATATAGTGATGGCATTCTGAAGGTAACGGTTCCTAAAACAGAGAAGTCACACGCAAAGACTATAGCCATTCAATAATCCCACCCACTTGTACTCGCTCTGCAACGCGGAGGAGTGCCGGTGGCCTTTGAAATTGCCAAAGCCTTGCGTTCGAGGCAGGCCGCGGAATCCAATTCTGAACTCGTGGATCAAATTGTCATAAGTCATATCCCTGGTTAACTTTCGCGTGGAAAATAATCGCCCGCTCCACTCCAAAAAGACTGGAAAAATTCGGAGCTCAGTTGGTGCAAGCCTCATGAGCTCCGTTTGAATATCCAGCTCTAGTATTGAATTGTAACCTCGTTTCTGACCCTATGAACGCCGGGGGTTCCCCAAGCTGCCCATTCTGCCTCACGTCGTTCGAAGTTAGAATGAACCTTGCCCTTAAGTTTTACCTCACCATCAGTAACAGAAACACTTATTTTGTCTGAATCTGCTTTGGCGCTTCGTAGAATCGCTTCTTCAATCTTCTCCTTAACGTCCGCTACTTTGACTTTCGATTTAACGGTTATCTCGTTGACGATTCCACGAACCCCGGAAATATTTCGAAGGGCTCGCTCTGCATGATTCTTTTGATACTCCCATTCAACGGTCCCCTTAAGAGTAATCCAACCATCACCAACCAGTATTTTGATTGCGTCTTTAGGCACCCATACATCATTTGCCAATGTCTGCACGGCAACTTCGGCAATTTTGTTGTCATCCTTTCTCCAGATGCTTGGAAGTTTCACGTCTATCTTATTTAGGACGGCCATAACGCCGGCAACCCGTTCGCATGCCTCTTCAGCAGCCCATTTTTCGGGATAATTCGGAATCGAACCACTCAAGCTGACCACGCCGTTGTCTACACTTACGCCGATGTCGCCTTCGTGTATGCGAGGATCCCATTTGAGTTCTTCGTATACGTCCTTTTGAAGTTGCGCGTTTGTTTTCATTCAGTCTCCTTATTTATGCTCTTGCGGATTCTCAGCGGGAGAAGCAAATTCAACTTCCCTGAGTTGCTAAAGCCGTTAACCTTCATGGCAGGAGCAAATTGAGTGCCGCCGGTGTCTGAGTAATAGGACCTATCTTCAGTTTCGTGAGGGGGTGTCATAGGACATCTTGGCAACTGCATGAGTCACAATGTCTCACCTAATCAGCGAAATGATACGGAAACAGAGGTCTAGTCTTTGCACTACGCGAATCGACTGAATGAGAATGCCAAAACTGCTGGCGAGGAGAGTTCACAGTGGATAACAAAGTAGATCTTCCGAGCCGGATCGCGGTCCGACCTGTTTCGGCGGGAGTATTGTTGACGTTGGCATTAATGATCTTTTTATCTTCTTCAGTGAGGAATTTCTTTTTAACAACGAACGTGCATGTCGGACCTTTTGGCGAACTTGCAGTGTGGTTTGCGCTTACACTCGTTTGGACGGGTAGCGTATTTTTCGGTTCTGTCGTTGCAGCATTGAGCGCAAAAGCGACCTCAAGAAAAGACGGAGTCTTGCAGGGGC
>JBEIGW010000325.1:0-3336 GCA_040381655.1 Deltaproteobacteria bacterium | reverse complement strand
GGTGGTACTGGTGGAAGTGGTGTTGTCATTATCAGACATCCGCAGTAGCCGGTTTCGGAAATTACTATTTCAAGGGCGGCTATTTGTGGTAGCGGTGTGGTCATTATCGCCTATCCAAGTAGCGGGATCAGATGCCATTTCTTGGTGATGCTTATTGTTTAAAAAAATTACGTCCGTCATGTAACTCCTACTCCGACGTTGGAGTGAGTGGTAGAAAGTTGTCCGTCACTGCGGACTAATTTGATTTTTATCAAAGTATTCAAGGTAAATTAGACTAAGGGCGGTTTGCCACTGCGGGATAACTTTGCTAGCCTAAGAAAACTATTCCTCTGAGACTTTTTGCTGGGAGTTTTCATATGCGTGAGCTCATTGCCATTGGATTATTAATTGCCGGTGCTTGGTGGGTCGGGTGTTCTCGAGATGAGTGTGACGACCGCGACGTATTCGGTCAAAAAGTGGAGCGATCTGACGATGCGCAGTCCAAGTGTGACGCTGCTAACCAATCCTCTAACCCAGTCGATAACAGCGGAGGCAGTAGCAGCGGAGGAACTGGAGGAAGTGGAGGTGGTAATACTGGCGGCGGATCGGGTGGTGGCACGACCGGTGGCGGGGGGGAGTCTGGCCCTGATGCGATAGCACCTACGGTTGTAGGCTTTGCGAGAGATTCCACCCAACAGCCTCAGACGAGTGATCTACCGATTGTGTTCAGAGTTCAATTCTCGGAAGTGATTAATCCAGTCACGTTCACCGCTATCGATATCATCAATCTTGGAACAGCTACTGGTGTGACCTATAAGATAACGGACTCTGGTGACTCGAAATCATTTAACATATCAATTATGAATGCATCTTTTGGCACGCTTCGTCCGAGAATTGTAGTAGGTAGTTTGTCAGACTTGGCGGGTAATCTAAACACCACCAATTTTGACTCATCTGATAGTGTTGATTTTGTATCGGGGCCACTTCGAATAACGATTAATCAGGCCGAAAGCCAGCCAGATCCCGCAAATCTACCGCCAATATACTTTCGAGTGGATTTCTCGCGACCGATTAGTCCCGTGACATTCAGCTCAGCGGATATCGTGAACCAGGGGACGGCTACCGGGTTTTCCACCTTGCAGTTTGTTAAACAGGATGATCTCACATGGTACATAAGTACTGGTGGTAGTGCAGGCACATTCATTCCTTTCATAGCAGCTGGGTCAATTCAAGACACAAATGGAATTCAAAATTTAGATTCAACCAGCATTGATGGTACGGTGACTTACGAGCCAGGCCTTTGAGCGCAGTTGACGGACTCCATCTAGGTCTTTCTCCAAACCCCTGCTCCGACGTCGGAGTGGGGGTTTGATTTATGGGGTGTTTGGGGTGTTGTTATGGGATGTTAGGTCAGACCATGTCCCCGGATGTCACGGCGGTGTGCGATAAGGCAGCCGTTGAGGGCTTAAAACCCATGGGGGACAAGGCTTATGGCGGTTAGTGAGTTTAGATTAAGGCATAATTTGGCGGCCGTGCTTAGGGCTCGGGCGATGACGGCGGCTGAATTGTCTCGAAAAACAGGCGTGGCAAAACAGGTGTTAAGTGACTGGATGGCCGGCGTGCAGCCCAGAAAACTCGAGCAGCTCTATTTGGTTGCCATGACCTTGGGCGTCTCTATGGAGCAGCTTTGTTTCGGGGAATCAGACGCAGATTTCGGGTCGAAAGTGAGGTCGTCCGGTGTCGCCGTTGGTCAGGCGGGTGATAGTTCAGAGCTTCAAGAGTTGCGAGGTCGATACGAGATTTACGTGCGGCGACTTTAAGGCGACGATATCGGTGCTAGGAGACGAGCTTTTCAAGGTCTTCTGGCTTTATACGATACTCACGCCCGACTTTCTTCGGATTTAATTTTCCTGACTCAATCCATCGAAGAATCGTACGCTCTGACTTGTTAAGATACTTTGCCGCAGCCTCGACAGTAAACCAAGGTCGATCTGACTTAGAGACATCCAAAATTTGAATTTCGACGAGTTCTCCCGATCTATCAAATCCTGCAAATACGTTTTTTGTGATCTCATCATCTCGCGAGATGCGACCCATCTTAAACACAATCGCCAAAGCATCGGCTTTTTTGTCATAAGTGATCTTCATTGAGGGCTCCAGTTGACCAAGACGGTGATGACGACAACGCAATCTTTCTCGAGGGTCAGCGATAGGCAGACCTTGCTATGGGCGTGTCCATGGAGAGTCTTGTAGATCCAGATGCGCCCGCTATGTGCCCTTCTTTGGATCGTTCCCTGCTCTAAGACATGCAGCAGATCAGTCATTGAGATGTCTCTTTCGGACATTCTCTGCCTCGCGTGTTCCGTAATGACCAATTTGATGCGTTGGTTTTGGAACACGGCGAACATCCCTTGCAGGATACCAAGGATGGCAATTAATGGCAAATTTAATACATGTCATTAGAAGACATTGTTTTTTGTCAATCTCATGCGTCGATTTGTCCGGAACAACGGATTTTAATTGGTCTAGCCCGGACTTCGGTTATCAAAATCGGCGTTTAAGCGCAGTCTTTTGCAGTTGTTGCTTTTTTTGTGAATACTCCGTGTTCTAACCTCGCTAAAGGAGCTCTTTCCTTTGTCCTTGGATGTATCGTTTCGACTTAGACAAAATCTTGGAACCTTACTCAAGGAGCGAGGCCTCACGGCTTCTCAGTTGTCTCGCAAAACAGGTGTGGCGAAACAGGTTTTGAGTGACTGGATGTCAGGCGTTCAGCCGCGCAAGCTCGAACAACTCTACGTGGTCGCGAAGACTCTCGGTGTGTCGATGGATGAGCTGTGTTTTGGTGACCCTGGCAAGAGTGTGGTGAGTGGTACACCAGATCAGCGAGTCGGCACAGTCGTGCTGCCGAGTGGCGGCGCAGGCCCTGAGGAGATCAAGGGTCGATTTGAGGTTTATCTTCGACGAATCAGTGACGAGTAACGTCTATGGCCTACATGCTAAGGCGTCGAATCATAAAACTGACGGTGGCTAGTGCCATTAATCCAGCCATAATAAAGTAACGTCGTGCGCTTTGATACTTTCCTCGACTCTTCTGAGTCAAGCCAGCCCACCCAAGTAAGCACGTCCCGTAGAAGAACAAACCGATAAAAAACCAACCTAAGTAAGCTGGCATTAGGATTGTCCTCCGCTGGATTCCCCTGCCAACTGGAATTGCGCGTAGAATCGGTAAATGTACCAGATGGCTACGGCATTGAGCAGATGCCAGATTGCATGACCGGTGACCAAATGGTTTTTTGGATCACAAACGATGCCGTGAATGTCCAGATTCCAAATCGTAAAAGCTACTACAAAGGCACC
>JBEIGW010000324.1:0-3337 GCA_040381655.1 Deltaproteobacteria bacterium | reverse complement strand
GGCCTTTAACGTCCCGCTCATCGTAGGCGTGGATGGGGTGGTTCATCTCAAACATGACGTAGTTGGTGAGATCCACAATCAAGTTGATAGACCTCATTCCCACGGCTTCAATGCGTCGTTTGAGCCAAGAGGGTGATGCTACAGATCGAATGTTTTTAATGACGAGTGCCGTAAATCGTCCACAAAGGTCTGACTTGATTTCTACCTTGACGTCTTTTGATGAAACGTTGGATGTTTTGGGGAGGGATGTCGGTGGTTTAATCGATTTTCCAAGTCGCGCACCGAGGTCTCTAGCAACACCAATATGCCCAAGGCAGTCAGCTCTGTTAGGAGTAACATTTAGCGTGAGGGTCACATCGTCAAGACCAAGTGCTTTAATGACTGGCGTTCCCGGTTTAAAGCCGGCTGGAAGCTCGATAATACCTTCGTGACCCTCACCAAGGCCCAATTCCTTAGCAGAGCACATCATGCCAAAACTTTCTTCTCCGCGGATTTTTGCGTCTTTGATTTTAAAATCTCCAGGAAGCGTTGTACCAACAAGGGCCACACAGGCATCAAGACCCACTCTGGCGTTAGGCGCACCACAAACAATTTGCAGTGGTTCCGGCTTTCCCACGTCAACTTTGCATACGCGTAGAGTGTCCGCATTAGGGTGTTTTACAGCTTCCGCAATCTTGCCAACGACGACCGTGTCGCCGAACGCTGCTGATTTCTGGATGGCTTCAACCTCAAGGCCAATATCTGTCAATGTAGCGGAAATCTGATCGACGCTAACGCCGTCGAGATTGATGTAGTCTTTGAGCCAATTCAGTGAGATTTGCATTCGTGGTTAGTCCTCGAATTACGACGTTAAAGTTTAGTTGTGAGAGGGGAAGTGACCTAGGAACTCGTAATCTCCCTCAAAGAGTTGCCGAAGATCAGGTAGAGCAAATCGGCTCATCGCCATCCGGTCAATGCCAAACCCAAAAGCAAAACCTGAATATCGACTGCTGTCATATCCGACGGCTTCAAAAACGTTCGGGTGGATCATGCCGCAGCCGCCGATCTCAATCCAGCCGGTGTCTTTGCACGTTCGGCAGCCCTTACCTCTGCAAACGCCACACTCGACGTCAAATTCCGCCCCTGGTTCAACGAAAGGGAAGAAGCTAGGACGCAGGCGTGTTTTTAAATTTGATCCAAAAATGGCTTTGAGGAAGGTGTCGATCGTACCCTTGAGGTGCGCAAACGTCACATTCTCGTCCACCACGAAACCTTCAATTTGGTGGAACATAGGTGTATGAGTCATATCGCTATCACAACGGAATACGCGTCCAGGCGCTATGATACGAAGCGGCGGTTTTTCGTTCATCATCGCGTGGATTTGGATGTTAGACGTTTGTGTTCGAAGCAGAAGTTTATCGGGGCCTTCCACGTAGAAGGTGTCCTGCATGTCTCTTGCTGGATGATGATCGGGAATGTTCAGGGCCGAGAAGTTGAAGAATTCAAAATCGACCTCGGGCCCGTCTACGACGGTGAAACCGAGGGTTCTAAATATTTTAATCAAGTGCTGGCGCATTAAAGAAACTGGATGTAGTGACCCTGAGTTTGTGGTTTCTGCCACCGGCAAGGTGACGTCAAGCGGTTCTCTGTTTAAAATGGCTTGGAGTTCCCAAGCTCTCGCATGGGTTTTTAGTTCCTCGATAGCGCTTTCGATGTGCTGTCGTACGAGATTGACGGCCTTTCCCGCCGCTGGTCGGTCCTCTTTGGAGACGTTGCGGAGGTCTTCCATGAGGGCGGTGACTTTGCCTTTGCGGCCCAGGTAGGAGACCCGCAGGGCTTCGACGCTTTCAGGTTTAGCAGCTTCAATAGCTGCAGATTTGTCCTGCTCAAATTCTTTTTTAATGACTTCCGATTTTTCCAAAAGACTCATACTTAATCCTGACGTTCACTTTCTGCTGGAAAGGGCTTTGTGAAGGCGGTCAATGCCTTCTTTGATAGTTTTATCATCGACGGCGTAGCTGATTCTGAGAAACCCAGGCGCGCCGAAGGCTTCACCTGGTGCTAGGGCTAAATAATACTCCGTCAAAAGATGGTCGCTAAAATCTAGGGATGTTTCGCCTTGTTTTAGATAAGGCCTGATGTCGATGAAAATATAGTATGCACCCTGCGGCGCAAGAAATGTCAGGCCGCCTAACTGATGCATATAAGCCACGGCGAGATCTCGCCGAGATTTCAGCATCGCAATATCTTTGGCCATCAGAGGTTGGCCAGCCTTTAGCGCTACGACTGAGGCGTCTTCAATGAAGCCGGGAATACAGGTAGAACTGTGGCTTTGCAGTGAACGCACCATGGTGGCTAATTCCAACGGTGCTGCGCAATAACCAACGCGCCATCCGGTCATTGCAAAAGACTTGGAAAGGCCATTAATCAGCACAAATTTGCTCGTAAGCTCCGGACAAACTTTGACAAGGCTGGTGTGAGGGACGTCAAAGCTCATGTATTCGTAGATCTCATCAGCGATGACCCACCAAGATTTTTTTTGCAGATAATCACCCAGTGTTTTGAGCTCTTTCTCTCCGAGCACATAGCCAGCTGGGTTATTTGGCGAGTTAAAAACAAACGCTTTTGTACGAGACGAAGCATATTTTTCGATCGTTTCAAGGCTTGGAAATCCACCGTGATCGGGAATGGGCACTGTCACCGGCACGCCACCAGCAGCTCTGATCTGATCGCCGTAGCTGACCCAATAAGGTGCCGTTAGCAGCACCTCGTCGCCGTCATTTAGCAGACTTAGAAATGTATGAAATAAAACCTCTTTGGCACCAGCACCCACAACAATTTGGTTCACATTGTAGGTGAGTCCATTATCTCTTTGAAGTTTCTCAGCAATCGCTTGCCTGAGCTCCGGGCCACCACCAGCAGGAGTATATTTTGTTCGCCCCGCTTTGAGACTTTCGATGGCTCGATCAACGACCACTGTGGGTGTCGGATAATCCGGTTCACCCACGGCAAAGTTTAGGACCCTGTGACCTTGCTTAGTCAGTTGAATCGCTTTTGTGTTCAGCGCCAATGTCGGTGACGGCTGAACTGATTGAATGCGGCGAGAGAAGACCATAGCTCACCTCCAGACGTGTTGAGCCCAAGTCTACTCAGCACCGCCCTTTCCGGCAACCTTAATGGGGACACCTTAATGGGACCTTAATGGGGACACCCGACTGATTGGCTATTGATTAATCAGCTCCAGTCCATACTGCAAATCCCACATGTCCGCCCTGAAGGGCCCACTCCGACGCCGGAGTGGCTCCTAGCGAGGGTCCCGGAAGGCTGCAGCAGTAGTCATTTAAGTCAATAATTACAG
>JBEIGW010000323.1:0-3344 GCA_040381655.1 Deltaproteobacteria bacterium | reverse complement strand
TTTTCGCGCAACCTTGGAATCCCAAACAAGGATTCGAATCCCCGGTCACACCAAAAAACGATGTATCTTGACCTGAGCAGGTTAGTGCTACGACAGTTTCTAGCCCGCCAAGACTTACCCTTCTAAATCGCTCAGGCGAATTAGAAGGCGCTCAAAGCCCCGCATGATGCGGGGCTTTTTGCTTTGGGCACCTGACTGACCCCATTGGCACTACCCCCTGAAAACCGTCTCAAACCCCGTTTCGTCTCAGAACCTCCTGACTTTTTGGTCGTGAGTTCAGAGGTTGTTTTAATAGCTTTTTGACTTTAAATCTTGGTCAACAAAGCTTGATTCTAAGAAGATCCGGATATTATTGGGAACTCGAGAAAGCTGCCGCTTTTTGAAGGCTATAGCGTGAATTGTTGACATCGATATCTGCGCATCACAAATATTAGCTGTATCGCCATGAAGAAAAATATCTTTACTGAACGAGGTTTCATTTACCACCCCAAAGAAAGTTGCTCTTTAACCGCCCTTGGGTCTAGCACAGTAGAACAGGTCTCCCAGTCTGCATCTTCAACCTTGCTGTACTTCACGTCAAAAGGGTTGCGTGTCGCGGTGGTTCGGTCGATAAGTTGATTTGCAGCATCCGCATCATTGAGCGCAACTTGAACCCAGACGTCTTCCAGCGTGTCTGGGATCTGCCCAAAAAGACCGTGAATGGCTTCAAGGCGATCTGCGAGTACTTGGTGCACCTTATCTTCCACAGAGTCTCTGTAGCGCAGGTTAGCAATCCAAATTTCACTGCGAGCTTGGCCGATACGTTGAATACGGCCTTTGCGTTGTTCAAGTCGCGTTGGATTCCAAGGCAAGTCAATATTGATCAGTGTGCCGAGACGTTGTAAGTTCAGACCTTCAGACGCAGCATCTGTACCCAGTAAAAGCTTTAGATCACCGCTGCGACCGCGGTCTTTAAGAACGTTGCGATCGCATCGCTGAAATTTTCCGTCGCGCCAAAATCCCGAACGGTTGCTTCCAGCATATAGGCCGATATCCATTCCGGTGAACTCGTCGCGTTTGGCCATTTCGTTGCCAATCCATCGGACGGTGTCGTAATACTGCGAAAACAGGATACACCCAAGATCAAGCCAATTGCGTGACGTTCCCTTTTGCGTACCCCGAAGATAGCCAATCACCGCATCTAACTTTGGATCGTTGTTGCCACCCTCTTTGAGAAGGGTTAGACAACGTTCAAGAGACTCTCTTTCGGCGTCGGTATAGTCCTTAAAATCGCTGTTCGCTGGTGTCCCCTTAGCTAACTGCGGTTGCAGGTCGTCTTCAAGCTCGTCGTCATCTTCATCATCTGGCAGGTCAGGCTCTTGTCCCAGTAACTTGCTGACTGTACGCCGACCCGCCTCCATGGAACTGCCAAGTCGTCTTAAAAGTAATGTCTTGAAGAAGCCTGCGCCTTTGACTCGCTTTTGAAGAAGGATCGAAAAGTTTTCTGCTTCTTCGTAGGCATCGCGCAGATATCCTCCAAGCACAAGCGCGTCTTCGTTTTCCTCACCAAACAACTTCACTGTGACCTTTGGCAGAAAGTATCCGCCAGTTGCTGGATTGGTGGTCGCTTCCAAATACGCGCGAGTACGCCTCACTATGCAACGCAGCATAGGGTTGAAGTTTTCCCCGTAGGTTGGAAGTAAACCGTTCTGAATTTGCACCCGCTGCATGAGCCGAATAACGCCTCGAGTCTGTTGAAATCCGTCGTTTTCTTTAAATTTACCAACAAGCTCACGAAGATCAGGGTGAAATGGGTAGGCATCAGTTATGCGTGTATAGAGCGATTCTGGCGAAGTGGTTGTTAGTCCCATTTTGCTCGCTTCGCGCAGTGCCTCCCTATAAGCTTCAGCCACTTTTTCAATTTCTTTAGTATCTACTTCATTTTCAAACAGTCGTTTACGCAAGATGTGGTAAAGCTCATCTCCGTTTGGGTTAACTGGTGTAATGGGAACTGCAATTCGACGTGATTCGGAACTGATGCTATGAAGTGATGGATTCAGAGCTGTTTGAAGACTAGATTGACCCAGGTTGTAATTAGTTCCTGCAAGATCTGAGATAACCAAGCAAACATTTTCCATCTCGCCAACTGCTACGAACAAGTTAGCTAGAGCAGCAGTTGTAACAACACTTAGATCGGCATTACCAACTGGGACAGCTACGGCATATTCCAAGTAAGGAGGTAACTCATCCAGAAAAATAACTACTGGATCACCTCCTAAAAGCTGTTTCCATGCCTCTGGTCCAGGTGCACTTAAAAGTGGGGAGACATAAGTAGCGAATGACTCAGCTTTACCAAGTTGTTCGGCTATTGATCCCCAGATACCACCTCTAGCATCCGTGCTACGTCCGTTGAAGCCTACAACACGGCAACGTCCAAGATTGGGAGCAGGATTACTATCGCCAAGTACTTTTTTTCTTAACTCTGGATCTTTGGCTAATAGGCCAAGTGCAATCATGCTGTGGGTCTTACCACCGCCCATTGCTTGAGATAACAAAAATACGGATGAACCAGCTCCTGTGCCAGAAAGTTGTCTAAAGGCTCGGTCAACCAAAGTCAACATACCAGACGTAAAGTAGTTCTCCTCAAAGAACTCTTTGCCATGGACTTGACCCTTCAAGAAGGTATCTAAGCTCAGGACTGTGGCGCGACGATCCGCTGCAAAAACGGATGGGCGGGGCGTGCAGAGAGTCTGAAGAGTCATGATTTATTTACCACTATTTTTATTAAAGAAAAACTATCGGATGTAGGTCAAAGTTTTTATCACCATTAATGGCGCCTGGCTGTGCAAACCAAGTGGTTATATTCATTTATTAACTTTCCCGTTATTTAGGGATGTACTCGAATTCAATTTTTTCTTGTCGGCGGATTGCGCAATGAGCTTTCGCTCTTGAATCCACTGCCCAACATCTTCCTTTTGGAAACGCCAAGACCCCAAGACCTTGAAGCCAGGAAGGTCTCCTTTTTGGGCGAGCCTGTAGATCGTTTTTTCGTCAACATTCAGGAACGCCGCAACGTCCCGAACGGTCATGGCTGGCGTCGTCTGTTCAGTCATGGGTGTTTCTCCCTATCAATATAATCAGTATATTGGAAAATAGGGTAAATCAGTCTAATCATTGTAATAAAGCAATAATGGGGTGCGACAGGCTCATCAGGTGAGCCTGTTGGCCGGTAGCCTGCAAATTGAATGCTTGAAGCTCTAGGAGAGCAAATGGATCTAAAGCAGATGTTGCTCGACGACTTTGGCAAAAACCTTCCGATAGCCGGAGGGTTGGGCCAGTCGGTGGACGAGCCAATTCGTATAACG
>JBEIGW010000322.1:0-3345 GCA_040381655.1 Deltaproteobacteria bacterium | reverse complement strand
TCGATGGCTATGGCCACCCTCTCTAGCAAGGGAATAAGAGCCAGAACGATCCTTGTCAAATTCGGCACCGAACTCAACCAACTCGTTTATTAAGCGAGGCCCCTCTCCCACCACCATTCGCACAACGTCCTCATGACAAAGCCCGGCACCGGCGGCCATCGTGTCACGCACGTGGTTTTCGATGCTATCACTGGGGTCCAAAACGGAAGCGATACCACCCTGGGCATACCACGTATTGCTCTCCTCTAAGCGATTCTTAACAACAACCGTGACTTGCCCCCTATCAGCTAACTTTAGGGCCAATGACAGTCCAGAGATGCCGCCACCAATGACAAGAAAATCGGTCTTAGCGTTGGTATAGTTCATTTGTGTCCTTTTTATACATGGGCTCTATATATTCGACCACAAAGGCCGATGGCCCACTTGCACTGATGCTTTATTTAGGCTACTTTTTCAATGCCAAACTAGCCCAATCGGTGGGCGACCGCGCAATCAACGACAGAAAAACAACCCCACCCTCGGTTCAGGATAATTCAGATGCCCCCGGTACTCTCCAAGGTTCCATGGCTTGCGCACCTCCCCAACCAGCTAACGCTTGCTCGCATTCTAGCAATTCCGTTTCTTCTCTTTATCTACCCCCTCGGCCTTTACGCCACCAATATTATTTGCGCAGTTGTATTTGCAATAGCCGGAATCACGGACATTTTAGATGGATACTTTGCTAGACGTTACAATCAGGAAAGTCGGGTGGGCGCACTGTTGGATCCGATTGCAGATAAAATGCTGTCGGGGGCCTGCTTGATTCTGTTAGCTGACGCAAACGCCCTGCCAGCTTGGATCTGCGGTCTAATGTTATGTCGTGATATCGCCGTTTCAGGGATGCGTATGATTGCTCTGGAGGATGGCTTCACGATTCCAGTGAGCTCCCTCGGAAAAGTAAAAACGATCCTTCAGGATGTCGCAATATTTTGTCTAATGCTGGGCCAAGATATTTTTGACATCCCGTTTAGACTTACTGGAATGGTAGCCATTTGGTTGGGCTTAGCCGTCAGTCTTTACTCCGGTTACCTCTATTTTGAGGACTTTCTTGAAGCTTCGGCAATTTCTGGCTCAAAACCCAAATAGATCAGCATTTTACCCTCACCTCGCCCCCGGTGCACAGCATCCTCTGGACAGCCAATACTCATCATTTTGTAACCAGTACCGATAATCACAGGGAATAATCCATGTGAAGTTCGGGAGTTTTCACCTTGAGGGAGACGAAACGAAGTTTGTTTATCGTTGCGCCTGACGCCAACGCAGCAACTCTCAAAAAGTTGCGTGGCATCGGTGTTGCCACTGGCATAAGTATCGTCGCAGTGCAAAGCTTATCTGAATTAGAAGCACCCCCGCCATCCTTCTCCACTTTGCTAATTCCGGACTATCTTCTCGATCAGGCTTATCCTAACAAGGAGTGGCGCCAAGTCTTTGAGATTTCTCAAAGTCCTTATATCCAAAGTTCTAGGGAACGCAACATCATCGCCTCAAAACCCCCGCTTAGTGCTGGGCACGACTGGATTCAAATCACTAACCAGTTTGTTCGTCACCTCGCGCAAGCCAATACGAGCTGCCGATGGTACTCAATTCAAAGCGCTTGGGCTTTCACATCACAACAAATTACAACTGAACTGACCACTTGGATGACTCATCATCAAATCAAGAAGACATCAAGACTATCCGTTCTCCTCAAATCATTGGATGCTCTTGATCAACTGGCTTCAGCTGAGAATATAAATCACCGTTTACGAACTATGAACGTCATGCTGGATACGAAACATTTTGAAATAAAGCTAGAAATGCCTTGCCCAAGCCCATTTAACTTGGACCGCTTAATGAACGTACTTTCTAGCCTCGATGCTAGCCTTTTAATATTCACAAAAACTAACGACTCACTCCGCGTCGAAATTCAGCTACCATTATACATCTCTAACGAAAGTTCATTTGTCGTCTTGATCACAGATCAACAAAGTTACTCGGTTGGCGCTCTGCCTGAGAAGGAAGCTTCATGACCAGCCGAAAACCACCAAAAATAAGATTCCACGGCGTGCGCGGCTCTAGGCCTGTGCACCATTCCAGCTTTCTTGGGTATGGCGGAAATACTACATGCATTGAACTCGAAACAGGAGATGACTTCACTCTAGTGATCGACGCAGGTACCGGCTTACAAAAAATTGCAAGAAGCCTTTTAGAAGCACCCCATAAAAAAAAGATACACATCTTGTTGACCCACACACACTGGGATCACATTCTACACTTGCCTATTTTACCGCAGTTTAGTCAGCACGACTTTGAAATAACGATTCACGCTCCTAATGTCGGCGACACAAGTTTTGAAACTCTTTTCAGTAAGATGGTGGCTATCGGACGCCTACCAGTACTATGGTCGCCGCCAAAATGTCGACTAACTTTCCATCAGGTTAAACCCGGAGAGAGCTTTTTGATCGAAAACAAGATAAAAGTATCAGCTCACCAGGTTAATCACCAGCATATCACGCTCGGTTACAAGTTCGGTTTTCAGGAGAGCAGCCTTGCCGTTATTACAGATACGGCCGTCATGCGACCGGATAACATCCTCGGCCAGGGCATGCAGGAAGCCTCGCAAAAAATCGGCTTTGACACCTTCATTAGCGAGTACAACCGAGATCTCATCGAGTTTTTGCGCGGCGTCGATTCTCTGGTATTCGACACACACTTTAATGCACAAAACGTTCGTCCCGACTGGGGGCATGCAACCCCTGAATTAGCCCTCGAATGCTGTATTAAAGCCGGTATTAAACGCTTGTTTCTTTTTCACCATGCTCCTGAAGATAACGACCACATGGTAGCAAAAAAACAAGAACACGCCAGAAATCTTGCAATCCCACACGCCATTAACGTCCTCAACGCGAGGGAGGAGGGCGAATGGCCGCTTCTATCAGCATAAAATTTTTAGGCGTCAGAGCCATCCACGCTAATCCCTCTCGCCACAATCAAACAACGGGCGGCAGTACGGGCTGCATACAAATTGATGATGGCACAACAAAAGTATTTATTAACGCCGGATTCGGCCTAAACGCTGCTGGATCCGAAATTATAGCCGACGCAAAGCAAGCGTCCAGGCATCCAGAGGTCAATATTTTGTTTTCAGATTTTCTTTGGGAATCAACGCTGGGTTTGCCATCTTTTTTAACAAAGCACTTCAATTCAAGCACAATCAATATTATAACATCTTGTCAAAGAAACAATGCCATCTACGCTATGAACGACGCATCATCAAATTTTTTTACACCCAATGAAGGTCTCGATAGTCTACCCGCAAAGAAGAAT
>JBEIGW010000321.1:0-3348 GCA_040381655.1 Deltaproteobacteria bacterium | reverse complement strand
ATTTACGTCGAGCGAGATGACGTGAGTGTCGCGATTCGCGATGCTCAAATGTCCATCGAGGCAGCTCGATTGGGTAAAAGCCTGGCGTCCTTTCCTGAGGGAACATTTACAAGAAAACCTGGCGTTCTGCCGTTTCATATAGGACCATTTCTCGCGGCTGTCGAACTATCTGTTCCTGTCGTGCCTGTGGCCATTAAGGGAGCTCGCTCCATCTTACATCCTGACAGTTCTATCATAAGACCTGGTAACGTTTCGTTATCAATTTTAGAGCCTATTATGATCAATAACGACAAAGAGAATATTCAAATAGATATCTGGCATTCTGCCTTAAAATTGAAGGACAGGGCGCGCGAAGAAATCTTGAGAAATTGTGGCGAGCCAGATGTAGCCTGTGACTGATCTGACTCGCCGTTATGATCGTTAATCTAAAATTTCGAGGCTAAGAATGTTTAGCTGAGTCGCCGAGTCTGAGTATTTTACCTGGTAGTTTATACCATCAGCTGTTTGCCCTGAGGTTATAAGAGACGTAGTATTTCCGACTCGGTCTGATATTTGAATCTCGGGGAGGACGTATGAGCCCGTTGGTACTTTCTCAGCTAGCTTAAATTCTACAGCGTACCAATCACCATCGACATGTTTTAAGGTGTTATCGCAGACAAGAATCCGTGTTGTCGCATTACGATCGTTTAGTGGCTTATTTTTCGACACGAAGCCGGTTCTGCAAACATTGATCATGGAGTCTCTGGTCGGTTCTTTAATTCCTGATATGTCATCTGTTGCCTTTATCAGTATGCGACCTGTCTCCCCGCGCCTGTAGCTTTTCTTGTCGGTCTTAAGAGCGAGAACTTTTGGGCCTGCAAGATCTGCTTTATCAGAATTAGATATGAATAGACTCGTGCTGACGAAACTACTGCTGTTATTGACCGAGTCTCGAACACGTAATTCCATGACGTACTCGCCAGTAGGTAGTCCTTTTTCGGAAGTGACTTTAACCTCCCATGAGCCATCTGTTCGTTTTACTGGTTCTGAACAGGCTAACGCCGAGTATTCAACTGGATCGATGTCTGGCGTTGATGGAATGTCAGTTCGTGAAAATTTAAACCAGTCTCGGTGTCTTGCTTTTTCGCAAAACTTATTCGGAACGAAGTTCGGGTCATTATCCGTGGCTTCAAAAACCAACTTAGATTCCTCACCCGCTATTAAGAAAGCTGGCTCAAACCTGACATTTGTCAGGTTTGGTGCTAACGTATCTGGTGTCAGATTTGTAATTTGCAGATAAGCAAGTGGGATCAATGTTTGATCTTCTGGGTTGTTTGATTTGTATACTGCTCGCCAGTAGTCGGGAAATAATTCGAGAGCATTGCCGGCAGAATCCCAAATGGTCATGGGGTGTAGAACGTATTGGCCTTCCTTCATTCGCGCGTTTGTTTGAATCTCGTATTCATACCAGTCGTTACCGAGTGCCTTTAAATTTGAGCATGATTCAACTCCGTCCCAGCCTTCATCTATGAGGGTCCGGCATGTTTCATCCATTCGTATGGAAACGCTTCCTGTTGGAGAGCGACCTAGAATAGTACCCATATTGTCAGTGGCTCGAAATTTTAGTTTGACAGTCTGTCCTGCCTTGGCCACAGCCGGTTCAAACTCTACTTCGTGAATAACCGGGGATGTGGTGTCAAAGTCTATGGATTCAATGACGTCTGATATCATAGCGATGCCGTTTCCAACGGCAGAAGCGTCGGCTTTGACTTCCAGTAGCGTGTCTTTGTTCAGCTGATATATATATATTGCATCGAGTTTGCTAGCAGTCTCACTTCGGAGGTATACGCCTTTGATGTAAGAAGAGGTTATGCTGCGCCAATCCGTGGATGCGGAGGCCCGCGTTGCGTAGTTTTCTAATGAGTTCGTTCCAGTTTCGGATAATTTAACGATTGAAAATGTAATCTCGGAGCTGTCGCTTCCCATTGTTTTTCGATTGTCCAGGCGGACGTTTAAATCGGAAATCTTGTTAATTTCCAAACTTTTTTCGTATTCGAAGAAGAAGTCGTATGTTTCGTCGTGATAACGGATGATTCCATTTCCGACAACACTCCCCCCAGATGCCTGATGCTTGCGTTGGCACCCGCCTGTGAAGGCAGGAAAAATGACGAGTGTGGATATTATAACTACTGTTAATTTATTTATTCCGTAGATTTTCATCTGATTCACCTCAAATACTGACTTTAAACATTTGGACGTTGACTTGAGTTACGTGCGCGTTTTCAACTGGTTCGTTAGGGGCTAATGCGAGAACTTGTTCTCTGAAAGTTTTTATAATGTCCTTCAATTTTGGGATGTCATCTGGATTAATTAAAACGTTAATGGATCCAAACTCCCGATCTGACACTGGTTCGATTTCGACCATCTTTTTTCCGAGATCTAAACAGCTTTTGTGATAGCGTCTAATCGCTATGGAATTAACCTCGTCCGATGTCCGGATAGTTTGATTCGAAACAGTTATGCCACCGTCATCCAGAACCTTTAGTATCCCAACCTCAAAAAGCAATTTTATGGCGCGCTTAGCTTCTTGAGGAGTCAGCAATCCTTTCATCCTTGCTGAAATCATATGAGGATTTGGATCAAATTTAGGTAGACGCGCAAGCTCCATGATAGCTAGGCCATGCCACTCCTCAAGAATCTGGTAAGTCTTCATGGAAATGTTTTCGCCCATGGACCTGCCAAGCTGGGACATCATTTCAGATAGAAAAAGTTCCTTTTCAGTTGGGTCTTTGGATTGATTAAATTGAATGAGCTTATGGTAGTAGGCGATCTCTTTTGAACTCATGCCGAGTGCCAGACCCAGAGCTGTTGCGCGTTTTGTGGTTAATGTTCTTTTCCCAGAGACGATTAGGGAAATGTGAGACTTAGTCAGACATCCAGTCCTTCTGCCAAGCTGCTCAAGGGAGAACGTAGGGGAGGTCTCCCGCTTGTGGGCCAGGAAGTCTTTCAGGTACTGGCGGTAGTCCAAATATTTAAAGATGGATGGTTGCATGGTTTATCCGTTTACAAAATAAAGTGTTGTTTACCTCTTGTAAGTCGTTGTTTACGAAATAGTGTATTTAAAATCAACGATTAAAAATTCAAATTGTTTACTCTTTGTAAACGTAGAGATATCGTTAGGTTTGTTCTGTCCGGAGAGGGAGTGAGGTGGGAGCCATTAGTTTTTGTTATGATTATAGGCGCTATTTCGGTAGCTTAAACTTAATTGTGGTCCCTTGCCCTTCTGATGACTCGGCCCAGATTTGTCCACCGTGAAGGCTGATGACTCTGCGGCAGAATGCTAAACCGATGCCGGTGCCTTGCTTGCCT
>JBEIGW010000320.1:0-3348 GCA_040381655.1 Deltaproteobacteria bacterium | reverse complement strand
TGCTCTCCATGCGCATCACAGCCAATCAACATGTTAACAGGCTCAAAGTCTCTCAGAATCCTCCCAATTCCGGCTCCGATATCACCAGCAATACCAGTTACCAATATATTCATTTCAGCCTCTCCAGCACTTCGGCCAAATAGGGGACATCGGGGTATGTCAAGCGACAATATTTAGCTAAGGTTCTATGATCATATTCCTCAGTCTTGAATTCAACCTGTTTCGTTCCAGTATCATAGACAGCCCAATGAGCACCGGGCTGGTGATTTCTTGGTTGTCCCACAGATCCTGGATTAACAAATAGTTTAGTCCCGATATATTTAAGCATAGGATAATGGGTATGACCGAACACAATAATATCAGCGTTAGCAGTATTTAAATTTTCAATTATCGATACATCGAGGTCTGGGTAAATGTATCTGTTGATATCATCTGGACTCCCATGACAAAGCCGAAAGTTGACGTTGTCAATTAAGATGTCGAGAGGATGTGGTAAGTTGCACAAATAGTTAATTTGATTCGGTTGAAGTTGTTTAATTGCTATTTCAATACCTGGGCCATATTTGCTTCTAACCTCGGATAAGAGTTTGGGCTCGCGTTGGCATATATCAAGCATCTCCTCGTGATTCCCTCTCACAGCGTCATATTGCCAATTTGATAGTATTTCCAACACTTTTAAAGGGTCAAAATAATAACCCACGAAATCCCCCGAGATTAACAAACGATCAACACCATTTCGTCTTGCCGAAGATAACACTGCTTCCAATGCTGAAGCATTCCCATGAATATCCGCTAATAAGCCAATTCTCATGCTATACCTTCCTTGGTGCATGAAGTTCTCTGGCTTTCGTTAAAATATCGTTCAGCCCATCCTTAAAAAGTCGACCTTTTGGAATATGTGGAGATGGTTGAATTATCTGGTCTTTGGCATCTGATCCTTCAACAAATTCAGGTGTAGTTCCAGGTAAGAAGACCTCACAAACACTCTCCAGCATCGATTTAATAGATAGACTTTCAGATCCCGCGATCAAGTGGCAGCCAGTTAACTGTGAGTGTAGAGTAAATACGATAGTATTTGCTAGATCTTCAACATAAATATAGTTACGACGGGCAGTACCGGAGCCTACCAGAGTCGGAATTTTTTCTTCCAGCGCGTTTTGGATAGTTTGGTTTAGCCCTAAATGTGCAGGCCCATTGGGCCCGAAAACGCCGCCAATGCGAAGAATGCAATGAGGAACGTGCGAGGCCTCAATGAGTTGTTCGCCAAGGCGTTTGCTTTTGGCGTAGGCAGTATCAGCATTGACAGGCGTAGTCACGTCAATCTTCTCAGATTTAACGCCACAAACAATGGCTGCAGAGGCATATACCAAATGCGCATTCCATTGGCTAGCGAGAAAGGCCAAGCATCCTGTCGCTAGGACATTTGGCGCAAACATTTCCGCTTCCATCGCGCCAGACCAGCCAATACATGCGCCAAGATGCACGATGGCATCAAAACGGGCACCATTCTCAGTTGCCAGTATCTCAGCAGGATTATTCAGGTCGAGATAGATTTCACCCTCTTCTAATGATCGCGCTGAGGCACGCACGCCTCGGGTCACGACCCAGCCGGCCTGCTCCAAACTAGCAACGGTTGAGCGTCCAATAAAACCCGTCGCTCCGGTCACCAAAACTGATCTGGCTTTATCCATTTACTTCGTGCCCGCAGGCATCAAAAATGCAGTGATATCGCGACCTAGTCCAAGTTTTGACGCAGCCGACCAAAATTGGATTACATTATCAATAGGTTGACTGTGAATAAAATTTTCGATTTGTACTCTTCCCATGTGAGCAGCTTTTCCAAGCGAGCGATCACGAACGTAGTTTGAACCAGGATGGAAAAGGAACCAATCCACAGGAAAGTCCCCTAACATCTCAACGCACTGCCAACCTGTTTGGCCAGCGATATTGACCAGACTTTGATTATCAAAGTAGGTCAAGTGATCCGGCGGCACTACCCAGAAAGCGTGATCAATATGCTGAGCAGTCAATGCAGCACATTGCGTGATGGAGCAGTCATTGGGCACGGTGATCACTGCTACGCCTTCTTCTGAAATCAAAGACCGAAGGGAGTTCAAAAGGTTCAGCGGATCAAGCACATGTTCCAGCACATTTTGCAGCCACACAACGTCGTATGTTTTGCCTGAAGCAATCTCAGCATTCAACAATGTAAAGATGTCACCCGTCACCAAAGCGTCAAGACAATCAGGGTTTTTTGACGCAACGCCAGCGGAGCTGAAATCTATCCCACTCACTCTCCATCCTAATTTGCGAAAGAAGGCGAGTGCGTAGCCTTCACCACAACCAACATCCAGCAGGTGAGCCTGACCCTCTACAGGTTGCAGGTGACGCTGGAGAACTGCAAAACGCTGCTCAAGCTTGGCATTGAAATAGGATAATTCCTCCTCACTATAAGTGAGTTCGTAGCTGCCTTCACCCTCTTGGTAATACTTCTCAGCATAGTATTTCTGCAACTCTTCTTGGGTAGGCTTATTTTCAATTTCTGAATAGCCAAGCGGGTGCTTTTTTAGTCTTGAATCCATGATGTTAGGGTTATTTAGCTCAGGGTTACAAAGGTTGCATAGGAGCAGTGTAAGAAATGACTGATCGCATCTTGCTAGTGAAAGTTCAGTATCTCGTCCACGACCGAATTTGTGGTTTGCTGCTGTACCACAGCAAGTGCGGCATCTGATATACGCTTGAGCTTTTGCGAATTGTTGATTAGGCTGGCAATTGTCCGTTCATAGTCAGTTTCTCCGAGTGAATCAGTCCAGCCTAGATACTCGATTGCTCCGAGTTGAGCGACATCTTCTGTGGTTCGTACTTGATTCTCTGCAGAGACCACCGTAATCGTTGGTAGCCCCAAATAACAGCGCTCCCACATAGCAGACCCGCCAGCACCTACTCCCAGGTCGGCGTTCAGGATAAGTTCAGCCATATTTGATACGTTACAATGATAGGCTACACCAGGTAGGTGATCGCAAAGCGCCTGAATTGAATGCCGGTTTGGATTAGTGTGGCCGACAATCACATCAACCGAAATATCTAGCCGGTTTATCCTTTCTAACGCAGCTAATACAATTCGTGTCTGATCTTTTAGATCGCTTCCACCGAAAAAGACAAGTATGTTTTTTACAACTCCGTTTCTCACTCGAAGTACTTGCCTTGCCTCGTCAAACTCTGGCCTTAACAAGACGTAGTCGGGGCCAAGTAAGGTCTTAGATGGGGTTGGAATCAACCCTTGGTATCGCAGATCTTTGTTGAAATAAAAGTTTTGATCGAGCAATAAATCACAGTCATGATCCCGAT
>JBEIGW010000319.1:0-3360 GCA_040381655.1 Deltaproteobacteria bacterium | reverse complement strand
CCTGCCGATGCGGCAGCGAAGATACTGGCACCCCAATCATGGGGCTCTTTGTTTACGTAGTCTGTTAGTTTGATTTTCTGATCAGCAGCTTGAAACATAGCGAGATTTCTAAAGCCGTCAGATCCTCCCAATATCCTCTCCCAACTGACGTGGCCGATACCTTCACTACGGAGATATTCCAATAGTCGGGATTCCCGAGCACTACATGGGCTAAAACTCGCGTGCCCTCCCTCGCCACTCATGGGGAAATGCTTTCGACCATCAAAACCTATAATGGACTCCCCCAGACCGGTTCCGGCGGCTATCAGCGCTTTTGGTCCGGGTATTTCGTTTCCAGTGTTTAAGATCTCCAGGCTCGAGTTCGGTAGACTCAAAACGGACCAGCCGTGGGACTGGATGTCATTACAGATACGAAAAGGCCTGCCCGTGGACTTAGAAATGTCTTCTGATCGGATGGTCCAGCCCAGGTTAGTTAAGTGCGCGCTGCCGGCCACTACGGGCCCAGCAACCCCGGCACCAACCGCATCAAATTTTGCTTCTGGGTGACTTCGCTGCCAGTCGCTGATCATAGCCATTAATGACTTATAGCTAGTGCTTTTTAGAGTGAGAAGGTCCGATACTTTTGGATCGGCCTGACCATCGAGAGAGCAGATCCCCAGAGCTGATTTAGTGCCACCAATGTCTATAGCCAGTACGCGCATCAGGTGAAGCTACCAATTTCCCTTGGAAAATGAAATACTGAGGAGTCGATTGCATAAGATTTAATCATGCGCGGCTTTGCTCCTAATCGCCGTAACGGTGCCTTGACGATGAGGTGTTTTTTGCAATGATTCAGCAGCTTGCAGCTAGTGTTGGTGACCATGTCCTAAAGATGCAGGACACGGATGTATATGTTGTCGGGGATCTGATTCTTGATACTTATGTGACAGGAAAAGTTAGTCGCATATCGCCCGAAGCACCCGTACCCGTCGTACTCGAGCAAAAACAATGGGCCACGTTAGGTGGAGCGGCTAACGTAGCGGCCAATATAGCGGCTTTCGGCGGCAGAGTGTGGCTTGCAGGTCGTATCGGATCGGATGCTGATGGTGATCAATTCAGCCAAATTTGTAAGGCCCTTGGCATAAATACGGATTCAGTTCGGAGATCTAAAGGGTTGCCGACGACAAGGAAGCTTCGTGTCATGGCTGGCTATCAGCAGGTTGTGAGGATCGATAGTGAGTCCACAGACCTGCTTCATGAAGACGATGCGCAAAGCATCGTGACGGATTTCCAAAACTTTTTAAAACGCCCCAAACCTAAGGCTCTCGTTGTGAGTGATTATGGCAAGGGGGTCTGTAGTGCAGACACGCTAAAAAAGCTCATCTCCCTTGCGACGCAAAACCAAGTTCCAGTCATCACCGACCCAAAGTCCTTGGACCTATCACGTTATGCGGGAAGCACACTCATAAAGCCAAATTTATCTGAGGGGCGCGAGATGCTAAAGGTTCAGCAGCCCGGAGTCAGATTTGGGAGCTTAGCCGAGGAAGTGGATGCCGTCTGTGATGTGATTTTAAAGAAGAGTGGAGCCAGCAATGTCGTACTTTCTCTCAGTGAAAAAGGCGTCACGGTTCGCGGTCGGGATGTGAAAGGTGCTAATCACTTTGAGTCGACGGCACTTCAGGTCGCTGATGTCAGTGGGGCCGGTGACACTATGGTAGCATTTTTAGCCATGGGAATAGGCTCTGGTATCGGTGTTTCAAGAAGTGTCCAGCTTGCCAACATTGCTGCAGGGATAGTTTGTGGAAAGCTGGGTACGGCCACACTAACTGCATCCGAGTTTTTGAATGCATTCAAACATCAAACCGAAGAGACCATGCCTGAAAAAGTTCTGTCGCGGGGCGAGCTGTCAGAGATTTTGGCTCAGGCCAGGAGTGCAGGTAAGCGTGTCGTCTTCACGAATGGTTGTTTTGACCTACTCCATGCCGGTCATGTGGAGGTTCTTCAGAAAGCTCGGATGCTGGGTGATATTTTAGTGGTCGCTTTGAACAGTGATCAAAGCGTTCGGGCTCTCAAGGGGCCTTCAAGGCCTCTGCAGAGTGAGGAGGATCGAACGCGAATCATGGCGGCTCTGGCATGTGTTGATTACGTGACGATATTTGACGAAGCGACGCCGAAAGCGCTTATTAGTCTATTCAAGCCATCCGTGCTCGTAAAAGGTGGAGATTACAACGCTGACGATATTGTAGGGGCAAGTGACGTGCGGAGCTGGGGCGGGCGTGTTGAGGTCATACCTTTGGTCAAAGGACGCAGCACGACAGCTCTTGTTGATAAAGCTAGTCGCAAGTAATGGGATATCATGGTCTATGAATTTTTATAGTTACGAAAAAGCTGCTCAGTTTAGTTCCTTGATTCCAGTCGCTGCCAAGTTGCTGGTTGGTCTGGTTTTGATGTCCTCTTTGGTGGTTCAAGCTGAAGAGGTGCGCGAGTTGAAATTGACCCCCACAGCCTGGGCTAAGTCAGTCGGTGGTTTGACAAAGCTTAAGGCAATGGGCGTGCCGACCCGCATTGCCATTATTAAACGAAACCCTAAGAATTATGAGGCTGTGAATTTTGATTACGAGTCCATCCAGCAGTCTTTTTTGGATTTTTCTAGGTTTGAGCAAAATCAACTGACGTTTGAGATAAATAAATCGCAGGGTAAAAGCAAATGTGGCGCTGACCTCCGCGCGGCAGCTTTATGCTTGAATGCGGATCTGCTGCTTGATGTGACTAGAGACCCGTGGGCCTTGGTTAGTTACGATCAGTCGAAAAATAAAAGTAAGACTTTGATTAAGGATAAAGCGGGAGAGATTGGTCGGTATGCCGAGTGGGTGGCAAAAAAATTGAACTACGACGGTGTTTTGTTGGCGAGAGACGGTAATTACTTTCTGGCGTTGACCTCTCCTAATGTCTTACCTGGCGAGACGCAAGTCCTGATGCTAGCCAATAGTTCGAATAAAATCCTTCTCTCAGTCGGGGCGCAGAGGGGGGCTGGGTTAATGGTCGTGAAGAAAGTTGAGGGTCGACTTGCAATCCTTGAGCAGATCGTTGCCGGCGAAAAGGGACAGCCCGAATTCAGGTTGGGTGAGAAAATTATCGTAGAGAAGGTACAGCCATTAGAGGCGGCGCCCGAAAAGCCAGTCGATAAAAATCCAGTTGATAAAAATCTGATCGATAAAAACCAAACGAAAGATGGTGCCAGCGCCCCGCCGCCGTCAACCGAAAATTAGTCAATTTCTGTTCGACAATAGGATTGACGCTATCAACTAATAGGTTGACGGGTCAAATGCCTTAACGGGGAGGCCTGCATCCTTCCATGCTTGGTAGGATCCTGCGTTGAGG
>JBEIGW010000318.1:0-3362 GCA_040381655.1 Deltaproteobacteria bacterium | reverse complement strand
TCGATCAGGTGAGCGTGACTGGTAACTAGCTAATATTATTTATTTATTTTAAGTAGCCGGGGCGCACTTAACAAAAACCCCAAGATTACCGATGCATCCTTTGGGAGACAACCCTCCCAAGGGAGCACGGTATCATGGGTCAACCCTCAGGTCACACCAACGCAAAGCCACTGTCAAAAGTGGAAAAGATCGCCATTTTGCTTCTTAGCCTTGGCGAAGATATGGCTAGTGAACTCTTACAAAAAATTCCTAGAGACGATGCTTCAAGAATTCTAAGTGCCATGAGCACCATGGGTCGAGTCGACCAAGCGACCGTCAATCTCGTACAAAATGAATTCAAAGATTTGATCAACTCACTAACCACTCCGACGCCAGACGGTGCACACGCCGCTCGGCGCATCATTCAAAAAACGTTTGCCGCCGATGAGGCATCTGTGATTTTGAGGTCTCTCCCAAAACCCGTACCGAAAGCATTTCGTGATGCCGAGCACGTGGACGGCAAGATTCTCTGGCAGATTCTTCAAAAAGAGCACCCCCAAACAATTGCTTTAATCCTTGGTTATTTGAGTCCTCAAAAATCAGGAGAAATCGCCAAGCACATGAACAATGACATCCGTGCTGAAGTGCTGGTCAAACTGGCTAAGATCACCGAAGTTGACCCTGTCTTACTTGATGAAATCGATGAAGTGCTCAGTAACGCTATTATTAACGCTAAACGACACAGTCAACTGAGTCTTGGAGGATCAAAGCGTGCGGCCGAGATCCTCACTCAGCTGGATCCTGCGCAGCGCCAAAAAGTTCTCTCTGAGATTGAAGGTGTGTCTCCAGAGCTGAGCTCCAATATCCGAGCTGGTATGTTCACGTTTGAAGACATCCAAAAACTTAGTCGAGCCGATATTGAGATTCTTCTACGCTCTGTCGATAGTAGTGATCTTGAGCTGGCTCTCAGACGCAGTAGCACACAGGTTTCTGACGCTTTCTTTGCGGCCATGTCTGAACGCCGCGCTGAGCAAGTCAAAGATAATATCTCCACTACGAAGCCCGTTGCCGTGGCAAAAATTGACGACGCCCAACGCCGTATTGCAGCAAAAGCGTCCGAGCTAATTGAAAAGGGGACCCTTATGGATCCCCTTGAAGAAGCTGTTTAAGCATTCAAACAAAACTTTATTGCATCGGCACGCAGCCAAAACTCGGCACAAACGCGAGGCGGCAACCTTGATTGGTTAGACACTGAAACCAAGTAAGATTCGCACAGAACGTCACAGGCGCTTGATCACCAGTGGTGGTCGCAGGGTTACCAGTGGTCGTCGTTGGGAGGCCGCCAGTCGTTGGTGGGAATGGGTTGCCAGTTGTTGGAAACGGCGTGCCAGTCGTCGGACCCGCAGTACCGGCTGACGTAATACAGTTGTAACCATTCCACGTACAACCAGACACTTGAAGACAAGCTTGTTGGTTAGTGTAAGTGCCGCACGAGATATTCTGTGCCTGCATGGGTAGAGGTTGGCACTTGGATGTCGACATGTTCCATTGACATGAAATGGGACAGTTATTCTGAGCCACGAATTTTTCGCAGTAGAGCGTATTTCCAGAGCAGAGGGATCCAGTCCACTGACAGTTTCCAGAGTTCGAGCAAGCTGCACTGTCAGAGAATGTTTCGCATGCCTGCTCGGGTGTTGAGTTTGATGATCGATTATTGTTCGATTTCTTCTGAGGCGAGCAAGCCATGCCTACAGCAAATGCCACCACTACGAAACCTAAAGAGATGATGATTGACCTGAAGACTGTCTGGTCCTTGGATCCACCAAGATTTGGGAAACCTGCCATGATCACACCCCCTCTTTTAAAGTTAACTGAAGACTTTACAGCCACCATTTCACAGAGTCTCGAGGCCTGAACTCAAACCTCAGCTGCCCGCCCGCCAAAAAAGTCATTGCCTTTGTTATCGACAATGACGAAGGCAGGGAAGTCTTTGACTTCTATCTTCCAGATGGCTTCCATTCCGAGCTCTTTAAATTCTAGCTGTTCTACCTTGGTGATGCAATCCCTGCCAAGACGGGCCGCCGGGCCGCCAATACTCCCCAAATAAAAGCCGCCGTGCTTTTTGCAGGCTTCTGTGACCTCTTTGCCGCGATTACCCTTACCTAGCATGACCATTGAGCCGCCAGCGGCTTGAAATCTGGCTACGTAGGAGTCCATCCTTTGAGAGGTCGTCGGGCCAAAGCTTCCAGACGGGTGGCCGCTTGGAGTCTTTGCGGGGCCCGCGTAATAGACCGGATACTGCTTAAAGTATTCTGGCAAGCCCTTCCCCGACTCAAGCATCTCAAGAAGCTTGGCATGAGCGATGTCTCTTGCAACGATCATCGGACCATTGAGCATGATGCGAGTGGCCACTGGTAACTTATCAAGTGCCGCAAGTAATTCTGCCATGGGGCGATTCAGGTCGACGACGACGGCCTTATTTTTATCATCCAAGCCTTCTGGCAAAAATCTGGCGGGATGACGCTCTAGCTGCTCAAGGAAGACCCCATCTTTTGAAATCTTTGCCTTAATTTGTCGATCCGCAGAACAAGAAACCCCTATACCGATCGGACAAGATGCGCCGTGCCTTGGCAAGCGAATCACTCTGACGTCGTGGACAAAATACTTACCACCGAATTGTGCGCCGATTTTGGTTTCTCGCGACCATGTCTCTACTAACTTTTCTGTTTCAAGATCTCTAAAAGCTCGCCCCTGCGCATTCCCTGACGTCGGAAGATTGTCGTAGTAACCACATGAGGCGAGCTTTACGGTCTTCAGATTCATTTCTGCGGACGTTCCACCAACCACAATCGCAAGGTGATAAGGAGGACAGGCTGCTGTTCCAAGACTCCCGATCGCTTCTTTGACAAACGCCTCCATGGAGCGAGGATTCAAAACAGACTTGGTTTTTTGGTGAATATAGCTTTTGTTCGCACTACCGCCGCCTTTGGCAATGAATAAAAATTCATATTTGTTGCCTGGCACCGAATATAGATCCATTTGAGCTGGAAGATTTGTTCCCGTGTTTTTCTCATCATACATAGTCAGCGGCGCAAGCTGCGAGTATCTTAAATTTCTTCGGCGGTAGGCATCATATATCCCTTGGCTAAGCGGCAACTCATCATTCACGCCTGTATAAACATCTTCACCTTTTTTAGCCATGACGATTGCTGTGCCCGTATCTTGACACGACGGGAAGACGCGCTCTGCAGCAATGACTGCGTTCTTCAAAAGCTCCGTCGCAACGAAGCGGTCATTATCAGAAGCCTCTGGATCTTTCAAAATCTTGCTGAGTTTTTCCAGGTGACTTGTCCTGAGCAGATGGGACACATCATCAAAGGCCT
>JBEIGW010000317.1:0-3366 GCA_040381655.1 Deltaproteobacteria bacterium | reverse complement strand
TGGGTCTTTTGGCTATGTGGACGATCAACAAACTAGACATTACGATTCATCCGCCTGGCGTGGCCGGTGGCATTAGCCTCATGTTTGCGCCCAACTCCCTCATCATTCTAACTGGCGCTATTTTTGTCGGTGTTCTTGGTATGCTTAGCACCTGGCTCGCCGTCGCTAGCATCGTAAAGAAAAATATCGCTAATCTAGTGAGCGGCGCAGCTCGCTAAACCATAATCATCGTAAGGAGGAAGCACAAAATGAAACTCTCTAACAAACTACTCCCAGCACTCATCGGCATGCTGACACTTGCACAAACTGTGCAAGCCAAAGACCCAACCGCCGTTGAAATACTGCAAGCATCTGACCGCGCGCGCGGTTCCGATGCCGGATCAGAAGGCATTTCGTGGGGCGTGGAAGTTCACGAGAAATCCGCCAGCAGTGAAAACAAGATCTCATATGACCTGAAAGTTAAAGGTGCTGATGCTTTTGCTGAAGCAACCGCTCCAGCTCGTAACAAAGGCGAGACTATGCTGTTTAACGATCGAAATATTTGGTACTTCAAACCTGGGCTGAAAAAACCTGTAGCCATCTCACCGCGCCAGAAACTAATGGGACAAGCGTCCAACGGCGACATCGCATCGACAAATTATGCTCGTGACTATGACGGCACTTTTTCAGGCTCTGAAAAAGTCGACGGCCAAGACACGTGGAAACTCGATCTAAAAGCCAAGGCTAAAAATGTCACCTATGATCGAATCCGCTACTGGGTTAGCAAGAAGGACCGACTTGGCATTAAGGCTGAATATCTCACCGTGAGCGGCGATGTTTTCAAGCGAGCTACGTTTGAGTACAAGAACAAACTGGAAGAAGGCGGCAAAAGCTATCCGTTTGTGAGCAAAATGGTCATCTCAGATGCCGTGAACAAAGCTCTGGTCACAACCTTAAACTACAAACTTCCACGTCGTGAAAAACATGCGGAGAGCCTCTTTAACGTCAACAATTTGGTCCGTTAATTGCGGTTAAGCACTGCACAAAAGGAGCCCTCGATTGCGAAATGCCGCCACCAATAGAATAGCCAAGATTGCCTGGCGCAACGTCGTCCGTAACTGGCGGCATAGCCTTGCAAGTAGCTTGGCTATTCTCGCAGGGTTCACAGCAGTTTCATTATTTGACGGTTTCCTGATTGATCCTGTAAGGGTCAATGAGGAAGGCTACAGCATGCGCGGCATGCAAGGCGACGTTCTCATTCAACGGAAAGACGCGCAATTCAAACTGATCGAGGATAGCTTTGAGTATGCTCTTACGAAACCTGAGCAGGACGCCGTTGACGCAGTCATTAAAGCCGACCCCGATTTCGATCTCCGAGTTCGATTTCTTGATGTAAAAGGGATGGTCTCTAATGGCTTGAACAATGCCATCTTCGTCGGCGGATCAACTGACGTCGAAGAAGGTCGCCAAATGCGAGGACGCCTCTGGGAGTGGAATACGGTGGCCGGCAAACCATTTCACGAATCTTCTGAGGAAAACGCTGTGCTGGTTGGCACAGGTCTAGGCAAAATGATGGGTTGTGAGGCTTCGGTCAACATCACGAACATCATGCGCCGAGAGGGCGGCTATGTTCCAGCCGAGCGGCCATTCACGTGCGAACGACCTTCCCTTCAACTTAGCGCGTCAACGGAGGCCGCACAGGTAAACGCCCTTGACTTGAAAGTCGTTGGAATTGTTGATGGCGGATTTCGCGAACAAGACAAGTATTGGGTTATTTTGCCGCTACAGTTGGCGCAAAAGCTACTGGACACAGACAAAGTCACAACTATTTCAGTGCGGGTAAAGAATAAAAATCACATCCCGCAGTTTGTACAACGGGTCAAAAAGCAATTACGCGACAAGGGCCTTGATCTTGACGTCATCCCTTGGAAAGAGCACCAAGTTGGCGCTTTCATGCGCGGAAGCATGGATATAACAAATACATTCCGCAACCTCTTTATGGTGATTGTTGTCACCATCTGCGTTTTGTCAGTATCAAACACGATGATGAAAGCCGTCACAGAGAGAACGCGAGAAATCGGTTCGCTGCGCAGCTTTGGCTTTCTCCAGCGTGAAATTGCCACTATGTTTGCTTTTGAAGGAGTCTTCCTGGCTCTACTCAGCTGTATTTTTGGCGTAATTGTTACCATTCTAGCCTCGCTTGCCATTAATTTTAGTGGCATCACCTATAAAGCTGGGCTTTTGTCGGCCCCCATTTTTCTAACCGTCGCCTTAAATCCTGTCGTCTGGATCTTAAACACCCTCTGGCTAACAATCCTGGCGGCTGGAACGGCTTGGCTCTGTTCTCGTAAGGCTGCAAAAATGGTGATCGCTGACGCGATGCGCCACGTGTGATGCCTATGATTTCAGAATCTACTAATTAAGAATGACCGCGGGGATCCGACAGGATTCACTAGTTGGCGCAGAGATAACAACATCGTAAAGTTTCAAGACATACTCTTTTATACGCGTTGTCGGCGGGCTAGATAACCAGTCTGGTATACCGGGATCGCGGTAAATCCGCTTGTGGACTGACAACTTAAATGAGTATTCAGTCTCCCGACCCCACCTACCCGAGTAGAAGTTTTGGACCGGACCACGCAAGGCAAGAGGTGGCCCGCCTGGAATTGGGGGAATCTCAAACTCAGGGCCCTGACGAAAATACGCGCAAGGTAGCTTATCAAATTCAGGCGGCAAAAATATTTTGGCATTGCCAGCCCGGATGGCATAGAGATCCACTTGTCGCCCAGTTAGATCAACCGACGAAATGCCTGATCCGCTTTTGTTTTCATCCCGCGACGCCGGACCGTTATCGCCGTTAGCTCCACTCTCGGCGGAGCCAGCTTGGTTTGCCAGTCGTCCTGGACTTTTCACTGGCGCACACGCGGCCAGCAGGTATATGCCACTCGTGATGATTGCCATAGACTTCATAGTTGATCACTCACTCGCCTAAAATGCATGAAATAAATCTGAGCCTCATTCAAGATGACTGGCTTTGAATCATCATTAAAGCTCATGGCCGTTAGGTAAAATCTTGTTTGGGTATTCAGATTGTTTTCCGTCGCCATGTCTAAAATCGTCACGCCGCGGGGGCGATCAGGGGACTTCAGAACGACTTTTCCAAGATGCGATGACAAACTATCAGGCGCTCGGCTAAGCTGTAGATAGGATCGACTTGGCTTAACCCGATCCTCAGCCCCAAGCCCAATCAGCACATCCGTCATCAAACTATCACTTCGCATGTGATCCCAGTTGAACTGAAGAAGAGTCTCAATCGGGGGTCCTGATGCATTACTCGCAAGCCTAGAGGTTGCTGCCGCAACTGATCCAATCCGATGCAAGAACCTG
>JBEIGW010000316.1:0-3369 GCA_040381655.1 Deltaproteobacteria bacterium | reverse complement strand
GGTGTGAGACGAATTTTTGTTTGAGGTCGATTCCGCAATGGCAAAGCGAGATTATTATGAGGTTCTTGGAGTAGCGCAGAGTGCGTCTTCTTCCGAAATTAAGTCCGCATACCGAAAACTCGCTATGCAATATCATCCGGATCGTAATCCTGATGACGTAGCGGCAGAGGAAAAGTTCAAAGAGGCTAGTGAGGCGTACGAGGTCCTCTCCGATACTGACAAACGTGGACGCTACGACAGATTTGGTCACCAAGGCGTCAACAGCCAGGGCTTTCAAGACGTCAATGATATCTTTTCAAGCTTCGGTTCAATTTTCGAAGATTTTTTTGGTTTCAGTGGAGCCGCCGGTGCTGGTCGCGGCCGCGTCCGACGTGGGGCCGACCTTCGTTATGATATGGCTATTGAATTTGAAGAAGCCGTTTTCGGTGTTGAGCGAGAGGTTGAACTTGAGAGGCCAGTTCGCTGTGACACTTGTGAAGGGTCTGGTGCAAAACCTGGAAGCGGACGAACCACTTGCCGAACCTGCGGAGGTCAAGGCCAGATCAACCGCGCGCAGGGGTTTTTTGCAATTCGGACCACGTGTCACTCGTGTGGCGGAGAAGGAACAATTGTCGAAAAGCCGTGTACCGACTGCCGTGGCATTGGTCGCGTTAATAAGAAACGCAAGCTAAGCATAAAAGTACCTGCGGGCGTCGATTCAGGTGTCAGGCTGAGGCTTGCTGGCGAGGGCGAGCCAGGACCAGCAGGCGGCCCAAGTGGAGATCTTTTTGTGGTACTCCACGTCAAGGAGAGCAATCGTTTCATTCGAGATGGTCTTGATTTAATTATGGAGCAGCCCGTCGGGATCGCACAGGCTGCCTTGGGTTGTAAGATCAAAATCAAGACTCTCGATGAGGAAAAGGACATCGAGATACCAGCGGGTACTCAGTTTGGTGAGCGCATCACGATCGCAGGTGCTGGTGTGCCGCACTTGAAAGGTGTGGGAAGAGGTGATCTTCACGTCGAGATTCGAGTGGTGGTGCCCAAAAAATTAAACAAAGAACAAAAAGAAATTTTGCAGAAGTATGCAGACGTTTCGAAAGAGGGAACGTCCAGTTCTGGTTCGGGCTTTTTACACAAGATTTTCGGCCAAGAATAGCAAGCGGCTTTCTCTGTAATCCCTCAATTTTAATGGATAAAACAAGCTCGTCTGCGAGAGGGGCTTGTTTTTATTGATTTTTAAATTATTTCAATGTATATCAATGAAAATTCGGAGATTTTTATGAAATCATTATATATCTTGTCTGCTAAAGTGGTTCTTTTATCGTTCGTCTGCCTATCGCACCAACCAGTGTTTGCGGATCGCGAGGTCAGAGGACAGGGCTACTTCGCACGTCAGGTTCCGCCATCAGGTGCGAACTGTCACGAGCAAGCTAAGGAACTGGGACGTCGTTTCACGCTGCTTACTGGATTAGCTGCATCGGCCAGCTGCGAGTCATCGGGTGAAGCAGGGCATGACTTCGTAATTCGTTACGAAGCCAGTGAGCCGCTTGAAGTGTTAACCTCCGCGACCGAGATTGGATTTCCGGGTCAAGGCTACGAGTTTTCCTCCAAAGCTGAATGTGAGAGAGAGCTGCCCGGAGATGTGGAGGTTTTTCGCTCAAAAGCCGGACAGGAACCACTACTCTCTTTTTGTAAATCTCAGGAGAATTACTACGGCCGAGTTCGTTGGGCATTGATCGTGGAAGGGTTTGCGAAGCTTGAGACCAAGAACGCTTGGGCGTCTTCGCTTTTCCCCGGGCTTCCAAAAAGTGATTTGGTAGCTCAGGTCAAGAGTGACGTGAAATCAACGTTTACAGATAGTGTGACTGACGTTCGTCATGTATTTTTACAAGACGGTGAGCATGGGCACCTACGATTGACGGTAAATTATTACGGTAGATACGATGAGCAATTAAAGGCTTTTTCGATAGCATCGATCGGCTCTATGGCGCATTGCTCAGACGCCCGCAATGAGATGGAGCGCATAAAGAATCAGACTAGCAGCGTTAAAACACTCAACTACTGCGTTGATAATCCATACGATAATGGTGCAGATTTGGTTATCGTTGCGGATGTAACCCGTTGGTACTCCTTGCGACAATCGGCAGAGACTTTTAAATCCTATGATGAGTGCGCGACGGCTAGGGTGCCTCTTCTAGATGTTTACAGGTCAAACTACCCGCAGCAGATCCTAGGCGGTTTTTGCACGGAGTGGGGATCTAATTGGAAAATCAATATTTTAGAGTTATCATCGTCACGTTAATCGACTGATAACTTTAATATTCGAGGCTAGGCCAATGTTTAGAGCATTCGCAGCTTTGCTTGCAAGTTTAATCATTTCTTCAGCGTGTATTAGTACGCCTACTAAAGCCCAAGATCGTAAGTCAGCTGTTGCCGGTAAACCTTGGTTGGGCGTGGGAATTGAACGTGGCAAGATCGGGGTCTTAGTCAAAGGCGTTATCCCTAATACGCCAGCCGAAGGGGCTGGATTTAAAGTCGGTGATGAGGTTCTTAAAATTGATGGAAAGCCCGTCAAAGATCCTCAGGAGCTTATTTCTATCATACAAGCTTCCGGCATTGGACAAACCGTAAAAGTTGAGCTTTTGCGGGACAAGAAAACGATCACAAAAACTTTGAAGTTAGTTGTTCGACCTGATGAGCTGAAGCTGCTTCGAGACCGTCTGGTTGGAAAACCAGCGCCAAAATTTGACCTCGAGGTCATTGAAGGCAAGGAACCGGGACGCTCGAAGTCTTTGGCTGGACGCGTCGTTTTAGTTGAGATTTGGGCTACTTGGTGTCCGGCCTGCCGCGCAAGTCATCCGAGGCTGTCTGAGTTTGCTGCAGCTAATCCTGAAATCGCTGTCATTACGATTAGTGACGAAGATAAGGAAACGCTGAAAGCATATTCAAACCGGATTAAACCGAAGTTTACTGTTCTTCGCGATCCTGACGGTAAGGCGACCGCGGAGTGGATGGCCTCAGCAATTCCAATGATCAGCGTTATCGGTAAAGACGGCAAAGTCATTTTTGCTACAGTTGGTGCTGGTGAGGATCTAGAAGAAGCAATTAAAAATGCGGTGAATACTTCGAAGGTTCATAAGAAAACAGATGATCAGTACCGCTAGTTAAGGCACTTCTTTGTTTGACCTTTGGTTTTCTTGTTTGCATCAGATGAGTCGGCGTCGTTTATGTTGCTTGGTTTACTGAAAGCTGCTCCCGAGCTGGTGGCCTGGTTGAGTAAGCTGAGGCTTCTAGGTGTGTACAGATCAACGTAGCCGGTGAACGGAGTGCCAAGGGTCGACGTTCCACCAGCGGACGCTACTCCAACGATGTCAGTACGGCTGGAGC
>JBEIGW010000315.1:0-3385 GCA_040381655.1 Deltaproteobacteria bacterium | reverse complement strand
ATATGTGGAAAATAATGCATAAGTGCATCCTTAAACCCATCACTTTTATCGAAAAAAGTCCTTTTTTCTATTCGGACCAAGAGCTACCGGTAAGACCACCCTTATTGACGACACATTGACTAACGCCTTGGTCATGGATCTCTTGGAGGCACGGACCTTCACAAGCCTACTAAAAGATCCCGGTCGATTGGAAGAGATGATTGACGATCCAAGTCGAATCACTGTGATCGACGAAGTACAAAAACTACCGTCACTGCTCACCGCCGGAGGCCTTTTCCCACTGCCTCCGAAAATACGAGTATTTCGGACAGGTGTCTGATTTACTCGCTGTCACTGGGGACAGTCGGGTGTCCCCAGTGACGAAGAGCCCCAAATTTGACCCTAAAGCGCTCAAAAAATAGACTGCAAGGGCTCAAAACATCTAGAGCCAATCTCAAAAAGTCGTTAAAGTCGGCAGTCTGGGCTTTTTCGATAACGAAGAATTGCCGGCACTTAGGACATCATGCACGACATGTCGCACCAAAAGAACCACTCACAGTTTCTTGCCAAAAATTACGCTTTGAACGCGACGAGTGGCATATGGGCTCGCCCAAACTATGAGAGTATCAAGTACAGTGATGGCGATGCGACGGAAACCAGTATTGGAAATATTCTGTCATCGACCAAAGACTTGAGCGTTTTGTCTCCCGAACTTCGCAAGCATTACACCGACTGGGCTCATCTTTATCATCTGAGTTCTTCCCGGGCTAATGTGCTGCGACCATTTAAGCACTCTCTCAAGGGCAGTATTCTTGAAATTGGTGCTGGCTGTGGGGCCATCACAAGATTTCTCGGCGAATGTGGCGCGGATGTCCTAGCCCTTGAGGGAAGTCTGCGTCGAGCCGGCGTGGCTCGCACGCGAACTCGAGATTTATCGAATGTCACCGTTCTAGCGGAGCGATTTGCTGACTTTAACGTTGATTATCAATTTGACGTGATCACACTAATTGGCGTTTTAGAGTACGCTAACCTGTTCACCGGCGTCGACAACGCGCCTTTGGCCATGCTTCAGAAAGTCAGAAAACTACTAAAGCCAGAGGGTCGCCTAATTATCGCTATCGAAAACCAATTAGGCTTAAAATATTTTGCCGGCGCCAACGAAGACCACATGGGTTTTCCCATGTTCGGAATAGAAGATCGCTACACGAGCAAAACCGTCAGAACTTTCGGTCGAATGGAACTTTCGGAACTATTGGCTCAAGCTGGCTTTCCAGTTACAGATTTCTTGGCATGCTTTCCGGATTATAAGTTACCGGCCTCAATTGTCACGTCCCTGGGTGCTTCAACAAAGTCTTTCGACGCCTCGGCGCTCGCCAGTCAAAGTGTGGCCAAAGACCATTTAAAGCCTGAATTCCAGTGTTTTTCCCCAGAACTTGCCTGGCCTGCGATTATTAGAAATGGCCTGGGCCTTGACCTCGCCAATTCATTTTTAGTTGCAGCAGGCGCATCGCAGAATGTCAAACAAGCCACCGATATCTTGGCCTACCACTACAGCAGTGACAGACGACCAGAATTTGCCAAAGAAACAGTATTTCACCTAGGCACGTCAGGCGAGGTTGAGCTGTCATATAAAAGTCTTTCGAGTGCTGACGAAAAACTTTCAGCTAGCGCAGAATTGGGACGGACTACACTGCGCTTTGATGTCCCCGAGAATGGACCTTACTGCAAAGGCAAGCCTCTTTCGGAGGATTTCCTTAAAATCGTTAGCAAGGTCGGCTGGACACATGAATCCATGCGTTCATATCTTAAAACCTACATGGGAGCTCTTAGCCGGTTTGCAGGTGTACGAGAGGCTATAACTATCGATAGCCAGGTCAGTGGACGGTATGTCGACTGCATTCCAACCAACATCATCCAAAAGACAGACGCAAGCCTTGAGCTGATCGACACTGAATGGTCAATCTCTGGCGATATCACTGTCAGATGGCTAATGTTCCGAGCTATTTTGAGCCTCAGCTCCCTACCATCTGACTTTGCTAGAGATGAATCTGGGAAAATATTTTCTCATGAAGAATTCTTCATACTCTGCTTTGGATTGTTAGACCATCATTTAGACAGAACATCACTTATGTCTCTATTTGAAGAGGAACACTCACTCCAAAATCGGACTTCAAGTGCTGTTTATGACCAGCAGATGATTGAGACATTTCTTGATAAACCCATGCCTTACGGGAAATACTGTAACGTGACGACTGCATACCGAGATGAGCTAGGGCTAGTCCGGGCTGAACTCCAGGCAATCACAACATCTCGAAAATGGCGAATCGCCCTTAAAATCTCGGAACTCACGCCAACTTTCTTGAAAATTCTAGTTCGTAAGCTCCTGCCGGCTAAGTCAAATAGACTTTAAAAAATTGCCTTTAATCTTTCTTTATTTGCACTGAAAAATATGGCCGATCCGTATGCCATTAGCCCTAGAAGCGCCCCGAGTATGACGCCCAAGGCAATAAACAACCATTTTTTGTTTTCGTAGCGTTCATGCACTCCGATAGCCACATTAGATCTATACTCAGCCTCGTCCACAACGGCCACAGGATAGCCTTTTTCTACTCCAGCAAGTACGCCTGAGGAAGAGTCTAATGCAGCGGTCATTTTTTTCAGAGGGCCTTCATATTTGGCCTGAATTGCTCGTATCGTACCAGTGAGCTGGGCGTAGTCTCGGATAATCTGCTCTTTTTCAGTCGCAGTTAATCTCGCCTGAGATGCCGCGAAAAGTCGAAGAACATCGTCACCTATGGAGGTTCCGTTTACAAACGCGGACGGTATTGGCTTTAGTCCAGATTTTTGGGAGAGATTTGACTCAAGACGAAACAACTGCGTTCTGGCAGGGGCCTCCTCTAATGCCTGCGCAGCCGCTAATTGCGCGAACTTAAGTTGCCCGTCAGATACTGTCACAGGAGTGACGCCTGAAGCAGACGATTGAGGTATGGCTTTTTTGTTCAAAGCGCGTGCCACCTCAGCTAGAACTTTAGAGGCTTCAAGAGCCTTCTCGCCAGTTACATCGGGCGTGAGAGAGCTAACTTCCAACATCACTAAATTTTCATCATTTTTAATTTTCAGTTTAAATGGGAGTTTTCCACCAATAAAAGGAACGCCCTTGACTCTCAACTGGCTTTCGACATCTGTTCTAGCGATAAAACTATTAAACTTGGCCGTTATAGCCTCTGGCATGATACCGCCTGTAACCTCAAGGCTAACGGGTAAACTACTCACAAAATTAGGTGGCTTGCGGCTATTTATAATTCCAACGGCCGTGGCGGTCACCAAAACAATCCCCGCGATCACAAATACTTTCGCCTTCCAAAGAAAGCCCAAGACATCTATGATGTCTATGTATTCATCGTCT
>JBEIGW010000314.1:0-3386 GCA_040381655.1 Deltaproteobacteria bacterium | reverse complement strand
CGATTGCACACGCTAGATCTACTGAGCGAGAGCATTCCATGGGTCTTTTGAAAGTTCTGGGTGCGACACCACAGGGCGCCCAGATGAGTGCTTTGCTTGAATATTCGTTGATTGCTGTGTTTGCAGTTATTTTTGGTGTGGGGCTGAGTCTGATTATTAGTTGGACGATTGCCGTTTATATACTAAAGGCACCGTGGGGTGTCGTGGAAATACGATCGATATTTAATGGCCTTGTTTTGCTTCCCATAACAGTATTTATTGCTTGGCTCACAACTAGGAAGGCTGTGAGAACGGATATTTTAAAACTGCTGGGATGAGTTAGTTAAAATTTAAATGCAGTGATGATTTTTACGAGGGTTCATATGATCGAAGATAAAGTTTTATCGGTAGCACAGGCTAATCGTACTTTTCAGTGGGTCGACGTGCAAGCGCCGACTAACGAAGATTTAAGTGCTCTTGCGGCCAAGTATCGTCTTCCATTTCACGCAGTACGAGACTGTCTAGAGCCCGAACACTTTCCAAAATTTGAATCATTTGGAGCGTTGAATTTTCTCATCGTAAGATCCTATGATGCTAACGCAACGATTGATAGCGATACTGTGCAAGAACTCACGCGTAAAATCGCTATTTTTGAATCAGATGACTTTGTGCTGACAATTCACCGCAGTGATATACCAAGCTTTAATGAATTGAAGGATGAGTGGCGGCACCGAGCTAAGGATGCACAAGCGTGCCTTCCCAGTCAGATCTTGCTTGGTATTCTGAACTACGCAGTTCAGTCCTATCAAAAACCGGCCGAGATTAATCGGGATCTTCTGGAGGGTTTTGAGCGAAAGGTTTTTAGGCATGACGGAGACACATTCGAGGAAGGGTACTTCCTTAAGAGACGGGCGAGTGCTATTAAGCGGATGCTTCGAATGACTGTTGATATGCTTCCGAGGCTATCAAGTCAGTACCCAGAGGACTCCAGCCTTATCCAAGACGTGAAAGAAAATGGTGACCGCCTTTATGCCCATGTGGAAGAATTCTACGACAACGTGACGAGTCTGGTGGGCTTACAGTTAGCCCTGTCAAACCACCGATTGACGGTCGCTAGTTTTAAGACAAATGAGGTGATGCGTATTTTGACGATTTTTAGCGTATTTTTCATGCCGCTGAATTTAATTACCGGAATATACGGTATGAATTTTGAAAACATGCCAGAGTTGAAGTGGGCCTATGGATATTACGGTGCCGTTACAGTTATGGTTGTGATGACTCTGACGATCATGATTTATTTCAAACGAAAAGGTGTCTTAGATCCATCGCGTGACGTCAATGCTGAGAATTTTTAATGGTTTGGCGCTAGCCTAATGTGCTTTCGTCCCATGATAAGGCCAAAAATAACGATGAGACATAGCCACTGGCCAAGGGTTAACCCTGCGATAAATCCAATCTGCGGATCCGGCTCTCGAAAGAACTCCACGCAAAATCGCGCCGCAGAATAGAGCCCCAGAAATCCAAACGACAGCCAGCCTTTGTGGGCCGCCCATCTATGCCTCATTGCAAATAAAATACCGCCGACAAGTAGACCTTCCGCAAATGCAGCGTAAAGCTGTGACGGATGCCTGGGGGCATCTGAGAATGGTCCGGGAAATATAACAGCCCAAGGAACCGTCGTGACACGGCCGGCTAGCTCACCGTTGACGAAATTTGCTAGGCGCCCAAAGCAAAGGACAAACGGCACACATAGAGCCACAGGATCAGTGATGGTGAATACGCTGATGTTGAATCGCCTGGCAGTCACCAGTGCAGCAATAGCCAGACCGATAAATCCACCGTGAAAACTCATTCCGCCATTCCATATGGCGGGTATCTGAGACGGGTTATCTAAGTAGTACGGTAAATTATAAAACAATACGTACCCAAGTCGAGCTCCCACGATAAGTGCAATCCATCCCCAAAACGAAAAAAAGCGGTAGGCGGTCAGTATTTTTGGGAGGTCTTCTTGCGGAGTTTTTTTCTCGAGCCAGCGTTGGCCCATCTGATCAATCCAAATCCAGCCAAACACGTAAACAAGCCAGTACCAAGGCAGGGCAAAATCGCCCATTTTTATGGCATAAGGGCTGATGTTATGCTTGTACCAGTTGGACGTTACGTCTGGACTCATTTAATGCTTTCTCACTCGTTTTTTCTGAGTGTTCGGTGCAGCTCCTGATATTCTATCACAGCAGCCCTTCTGACGAATAAATTTCAGGCCATGACCCAACAAAACGAATTGCGGTTGTATTTGAATTCTGAAAGACTTGATCTTGAATCTTCAAGATCAACGTTCATCAAGGGTTTAACGTTTGCAACCCAGTCATTCCAAGTCGAGTCATAGTTTCATGAACCAGGTTACCTGGGTGGAGCTTCACGGCCACAGGGTCGCCGTCTGGGATGCCCGTCTCCAACCAAGTATGAGTGACCTTGAGGGCTTAGTGTCTTCTGAGGCGCGCAGTAAATCACAGGGTATGCCACATGATGGTAGACGACGTGAGTGGCTGGCCTCTAGGGCGCTGTCAAACTTCTTAACTGGCCGTGAGCCCGGTGAAACGGCGATTGGCTACCCCTTGTGGGCTGAGGGTTGGTCGGGAAGCATCACCCACAAAGGTGGCCACGTGGGCCTTTGGGTTATGCAGCATGCTTTTTTTTATGGTGGCGTCGATCTAGAGTTACTGCGGGATTTTGAGCCAGGTCTTGCCGAAAAGATCATGAGCGAGAAGGAAATGAGTCTTGCATCGAGATTTATCTCTGAGGGTGTGGGTTCATTAGTGTTCGCGGCCAAAGAAGCCATTTACAAAGCCCTGTGCCCCCTAGTTGGTCGCAAATTCTATTTTGAAGCCGTCTACCTTGACGAGGTGTCTGGAGGTAGCGGCCAGCATCTTTTGCGCTTTGTGGTCACAGAGACTTTGAGTGAGCGTGTAAAGGGTGGAGCCGATGTCGTCGTCTCCGCTAAAGCTATTAAACTAGACGGGGTCAAACACTGGTTGGCTCTGGCTCTGTTTAGATAGCGTAGCCGTGACCACGCGTCACTAATTTAGATAAGGATCCAGCCGTGTTTATCCGTAAATTCTTTTTGATGTCGATATTACTAGCGGCTTGTATGACGCCGTCGCCAGTCGTCAATCGTCCCATTAAATTATTTTCATCTGAAGTCCACGAGATCCCAAGAGACGAGCAAATTCGTAAGTCGCCGGATGGAGCAGTTGCGAGCGCGCACCCCTTAGCATCCCTTGCCGGTGCCAGTATGTTAAAGCGCGGCGGGAATGCCGTGGATGCGGCTGTGGCCGCGTCGTTTGTGATTTCCGTGGTGCGGCCTCAAAGCACTGGTATCGGGGGAGGGGGTTTTTTACTGTTTCACGATG
>JBEIGW010000313.1:0-3392 GCA_040381655.1 Deltaproteobacteria bacterium | reverse complement strand
GTGCTGCCGCCACATCGAAAATTCCATCGTTGATGTAGTTATCATCGATATAAATTCCAACGACCTCACCAAATACAAGCCAGTAAGCTAATTCAGGATGATCCTCTGGGGCAGGCAGCGGCAAAGTTTTCCAGTAGCGACATTCGAGCGCTGCGGGTGCTTCTGCGACTCGTGGTGGTTTGACATAAAAAGAGTCTGCTGGTGTCACGCCAGCTAACTTGAATTCATCGATGCTAGCGTTAACCGCAGCAGAGGACATATTCATCGCATCGCGTAGTTCTTGGCTCACCATGGAGCAAACAAATTCACCCGTTTCTTCTATGTTGATCAACGTATCTTTTCGGCCAATAGAAGAAAACATAACCATCGGCGGTCTGTCGCTGACCGCATTAAAGAAACTATACGGAGCTAGATTAAGCACACCCGTTTTACTCAAGGTTGATATCCAGCCAATGGGTCTGGGAGTAACCAGCGCTTTGAAAGGATTGTATTTCAGCCCGTGATTATTTAGCTGAGTATCGTATTGCATAGTAGATCCTGGCTATTTGGTCTTATAAGTTTAAGTGAAAGCTTTGTAAAAACTCCTCAACAGCATTGTAATGTCTTCTAAGTCGCATCCTTATTCTGAACATCTATTTAACTTTTGGGACTTAGCTACTGGACGGTAATTAAAGTCAGATCCGAAATTCTCAGCACGGAGCGATTCGGCCGCGGACCACCACGTAAGCAATGCCCTCGTTAGCAATAACGGGGGTTTTTTGCATCTTTGGGTGGAATCGCATTGTCTTTGGCAGGAATAGTTGCGCCCATCTGAAGTTGTACTTACAATGTACATATGAATTTACTCCGAATCGAATGGGATTCCCGTAAGGCTTCGAGCAATCTTAAGAAGCACGGAATTTCATTTGAAGAAGCGAAGTCCGTTTTTTATGATGAGCACGCCAAGTTGATTGACGATCCTGATCACTCAACCGATGAAGAGAGATTCATATTATTGGTACATAGCTTTTCTTTGCGATTGATCATGGTGTGTCACTGCTACCGAGATGCAGATAATGTTATTCGCATCATCTCCGCAAGAAAAGCTACAGCCCAAGAGACAAAATACTATAAACAAAGGTGATAGCCATGCGCGATGAGTATGATTTTTCGAAGGCTCGTAAGAATCCCTACGCAACTCAGCTAAAAAAATCGATCACTATTCGACTGGATGAAGAATCGGTCGATTATTTCAAAGCCATTTCGGAAGAAATTGGAATTCCGTATCAAACACTAATTAATTTGTATTTGCGAGATTGTGCAGCCTCGCACAGGAAATTAAATCTTCAATGGAAGTGATATTGAATCAGGGATGCTCCGTCTAGCTTGATTACGTCTTAGCTCACCACGCAAGCAATGCCTTCGTTAGCGATAATGAGGGACTTTTTGTGTTTGGAGGACATTAGGGCAGAACGATTGGAGCTAGTAGTGTTTTTTGCTAAATCACCATGTATCAGGCTTGCACAAACGAGAATTTGGAATTCGATCAGGTAGCTGAGAATTTTCTAGGTGAACTGGACTGAGTATTTTTGACCAATCGGCATACCGAGAATTCTCTCAAGCACCGGAGCAGTGTAATACCTGATTTCTAGCAAATTTGCTTGATCATCCAGCACATGATCATTGAACAAAGAATACAAATCCAACCACTTGAGCTTAGATTTCCTAAGCAAGCCATAGTAAGGGTTATATCCATCTACATAGACAACTGTTCGCAAACCGCCCCCTGTAGAAATGACAAAGCCGCCCGAAGGCGGCTTGTCGCCCATAGAGCACTTGGCCTAACCAAGCGGTCAATGGGTGAGTCGTGCATTCACTATACACATTCTCACAAGGGGATCACAAATTTTTCTGACTATTTAGATACACTTTAGGAAGCGTCATAACAAAAGGTACCTAAGTGCCAGCATATCGATGGCTACGGATCTTGCATGGAGCGATACAAGATGCCACCGATGTTGGTTTCTATTTTATTGATAGGAAATTAGACCGCGGGAGGCGTCCAGGTAGTGAGCGACTCGGACTAGCCCTTCTGTTTGAAGAATCAGATCGATCGGGCGGCCATTCAGTCCCTCATTCTCGCTGTTAAGCCATTGACGTGCAGTTTGCTCATTGCCCACGATTGAATCGAGCGAACGGAAGACGCGCACAAATAGCAATGCTAACTCCCATTCTTTACGACGCTCATCGAGCTTAAATTTACCGTTGTAGAGGCGAGTTACCGTAAGTGGACTAAGGCCTAGGATTTTAGCAAGCAAAACGGATGATATTTCTAGCCGTTCAGCTGCGCGTGCCACGGTTTTGGTGAGTACTGAAGATGGATCAGGCTGTGCTGCTAGTTTGCTTTTGGTTGCAATCATAGTTGACCCCATTTCTAAGAAACTAATCCTATAGTTACATTTCCTAAAAAATTATCTTCGTTGATTCTGAAAATTCACTCTCGCCTTATTATTAGTAATACGTTTGGGAGTGGCAACTGGGCACATCCTTCCTGACCGTTACCAGATTTCCGTGCCGACGCGCTTACCAAAATCCGATTTCGCATGAGTATTACTAGATGTGATGCAGGCGACTAATTCTTCCAGTTCGTATTTTTTGCGAGTAGTTGGTTCAAGGATAATTTTTCCACGCGATACTTTGACTAAAACTTCTTGACCAATCTTCAGTTGTGCTTCTTTCATTAAGCTGGCATTTAATTTCAACGCAGGGCTATTGCCCCACTTTTTGATAACGGCTTGCATGACGATCCTTTTTTCTGACAGTTGTGTCTCCACTCTAGATACAGAGCGATAGGCTGTCTACTTTTGCTTAATTAAATTTTGATTCGAGTGATCTATTTAAAAACCTTTCTTAGCGATGCTCTCACTCTCAGCTAGAATCGCGGTGTGAAGCAGACTAGGCAGTCGCTGGCAGTCGCGTAATGGCGATAGCGAGAGGAAGGTCCGGACTCCACAGAGCAGGGTGACGGTTAACGACCGTCCGTCGTGAGACGAGGAATAGGGCCACAGAGACGAGTCTTTGCAGCGCAAGCTGTAAAGGGTGAAACGCGGTAACCTCCACTCGGAGCAATTCCAAATAGGCATGCGTTGACGTTGCTCGCTGAGCATGCGGGTAGGAAGCTTGAGCGTTGGAGTAATCCTGCGCCTAGAGGAATGACTGTCCGGGCAGCGCAAGCTGCTATACAGAATCCGGCCTATCGGTCTGCTTCACTTTATTTCTGGTGGGATAGCTTTCTGCGATCCCCGTCCCCTCCAAGCCAGGGCAATTATTTGATAAATTGCCTTCTCGGCAATGCTTTTTGACAAGTAAACTTGCAATCGCACAAAACACATGTGTATTGCTGAAGTTTTACT